>NZ_BCPP01000226.1:0-8013 GCF_016586125.1 Burkholderia sp. E168m23 | reverse complement strand
CCTACCTGCTGGTGCCGCACGCGCCGCTCGGCCTCGACGGCTGGCGCTGGGTCGTGCTGATCGGCGCGCATGGCGCGCTGTTCGTGTGGTGGATTCGCCGCGAACTGCCGGAAAGCCCGCGCTGGCTCGCGCAGCAGGGCCGGGTCGACGAGGCCGACCGCATCATGCGCGCGCTGGAGGCGAAGGTCGAAGCCGAATACGGGCGACCGTTGCCGCCGCCCGCGCCGGCCGAACCCGTGCCGCCGCGCGGCAGCTTCCGCGACATGTGGGTGCCGCCGTATCGCAGCCGCACGATCATGATGACGATCTTCAACGTGTTCCAGACGGTCGGCTTCTACGGCTTCGCGAACTGGGTGCCGACGCTGCTGATCAAGCAGGGCATCACGATCACGTCGAGTCTGATGTATTCGAGCGTGATCGCGCTCGCGGCGCCGATCGGCCCGCTGATCGGCCTCGTGATCGCCGACCGCTTCGAGCGCAAGTCGGTGATCGTCGCGATGGCGGCGGCGATCGTCGTCTGCGGGCTGCTGTTCAGCCAGACGACGGTGGGGGCGTTCCTGATCGTGCTCGGCATCGGCCTCACGCTCGCGAGCAACATCATGTCGTACAGCTTCCACGCGTACCAGGCCGAGTTGTTCCCGACGTCGATTCGCGCGCGGGCCGTCGGCTTCGTCTATTCGTGGAGCCGCTTCTCGGCGATCTTCTCGTCGTTCGTGATCGCGGCCGTGCTGCGGGGCTT
This sequence comes from Burkholderia sp. E168m23, assembly GCF_016586125.1. Lineage (NCBI taxonomy): Bacteria > Pseudomonadati > Pseudomonadota > Betaproteobacteria > Burkholderiales > Burkholderiaceae > Burkholderia > Burkholderia sp. E168m23. Next base: position 7,274 of record NZ_BCPP01000226.1, on the reverse strand, counting down.
CGGCACGTTCGGCGTGTTCGCGTTCATCGCGGGCGCGATGGTGGTCGTGATGGCTGCAATCGGATGGATGGGGCCGCGCACGAAGGGCATCGCGCTCGAAACCATCTCGAAGTAGTCGGCGCGGTGTGCACGCGTGTCGCATGGTTCGTGCGGCATGCGTGCGATGCGGGCGCGGCCCCGGTTTCCGAGCGCCGGATCGCAAAAAATGCTTCGTCATGCAGATCATAAACAGGGCGACACGCTCGAGCCGGATGAAACCTGCGTGCCTTCGGACGTGTGCCGAAACCGCGCAACACGCCAGCCTGCCACGCAGCGAACACGCAAGCGGAAACGAGTTGAAACAAAGCGTGACGAAGCGCAATTCCCCGTAAAAGCGTGCTTCGGGCCGCGGCCGATTCGCGTATCGACGAGTAAAATAGGGGGCCTGACGACTCATTAGCCGCCATCGGAGTGCCCGCGTTGCATCAGCGAACGGCTCCACCGCGAAGAGGCGTCGGCGCCTGGCGCATGCGATGCGCCGGACGTGTCGATGGCTTGCGCGGAAGATGCGCCGCTCGCAGCAGCACCATGCGGCGGCCGGATCGGCCGATGGCTTCGAACCTATGATTCTTTCCCACCTGGCGCGGCGCTTTGCGCAGCCGCGTTGCCTCAACCGCGCAATCGCCGCATACGTGGGGCTCGCTGCCGCGGTGTCGATTTCCGTTGTCGCCGAACGGCCTGCCTTTGCCGCGTCCGATGCGCCGTCGTCTGCTGTGCAATCCTCGTCTGTCGCGTCGCCTGCTTCGGCGGCCTCTCGCACGCATCCGGCTTCGTCCGCGCATGCGGTGTCGGGTGCATCGGCCGCTGCGCCGACATCCGGGGCGTCACACGCGAATCACGCGAATCACGCGGAATTCGCGAGCGCGGCATCCGGTGCGTCGGCCGCTTCCTCGGCGTCCGCGGCATCGGCGGCATCAGCTGCCGCACCTGCATCGGCCGCATCCGGCACGCCCGCGAGCGAAGCCGAGCCGCCTCCGCCCACGCCGCCGCGCCGGCATCCGCCGTTGTCGGCCGAGGAGGCGCAAAACGTGACGGCGCGCGCGCTCGACATGCGCAAGCGCTTCACGCAGGAAGTCACGCGGCGCCTGAACGTGCCCGCGAGCGAGCAGCGCGCGTACGGCGACCGCCTCCAGAAAGCGCTCGCCGATGCTGATCTCGGCGATCTCGCCGGCGAATACGTCGCGATGGTGGACCGCGCGCCGAACGTGCAGGCGCTGTTCATCTACTTTCGCGCGACACCGGCCAATGCGTGGCTGATGATCGGCGCATCGCCGGTCGGCACCGGGCTGCCGGGCCAGTACGACCATTTCCTGACGCCGCTCGGCGTGTTCCATCACTCGCCCGACACGATGGATTTCCGCGCGGAAGGCACGACGAACGAGAACGGCATTCGCGGCTACGGTCACCGCGACATGCGCATCTATGATTTCGGCTGGGTGGACGGCGAGCGCGGCTGGGGCAAGGGCGGCGTGTCACCGATGCGTTTCCAGATGCATGCGACCGATCCCGACCGGCTCGAAGCGCTGCTCGGCGTTCGGCACTCGAAGGGCTGCGTGCGGATTCCCGCGTCGCTGAACACGTTCCTCGACCAGCACGGGCTGCTCGACGACGACTACCAGGCACGCGTCGAGGCCGGCAAGTCGCTATGGGTGCTGCGTCGCGATCGCGACATCACGCCGATTGCGGGTCGCTATCTGGTCGTGATCGACAGTGCCCGCAAGACCCGCCCGGCCTGGTCGCCGCTGCCGGGACGCGGCGCGTGGTCGAAGCTGCCGAAGGGCGGCGACACGGCGGACTGAGCGCCGGTTCGTCGGGTGCGGGCGGCGTGGAGATGAGAATAAATCCGTTTTATTGAGATATAAGGAAAGCAAACTTTTATTATCCGATCCGGGTTCGTATAGTCGAGTCCAGTTTCGCGGAACCCTGCCGCGCCTGGACCACCACCGACCACACGACCCGCATGAAAACTCTCTACAAGCTCGCTCCGCTCGCGATGCTCGGCGCCTTCGCGACCCATGCCGGTGCGCAAAGCAGCATCACGCTGTACGGTCTCATCTCGGCCGGTGTCGGATTCGCGACGAACCAGGGCGGCAAGAACGCGTGGCAGGCGCTGTCCGGCACGAACCAGAACCCGCGCTGGGGGCTGAAGGGCAAGGAGGATCTCGGGCAGGGGCTGTCCGCGGTGTTCCAGCTCGAGAACGGCTTCAACGTGATGACGGGCACGGCCGCGCAGAACGGCCGCGAGTTCGGGCGCATGGCGTACGTCGGCCTGGCCGACCGCACCTACGGCGCGCTGACGCTCGGCCGCCAGTACGACGCGATCCACGACTACATCGGGCCCGTGATCATCGCGAGCAACGGCGTGAACATCGGCGACAACGACAACGGCTACAACGACATCCGCGTGCAGCATTCGGTGAAGTACGTGAGCCCCGTCTACTACGGGCTGAAGTTCACCGCGCTGTACGGCTTCAGCAATACGACCGGTTTCGCGAACAACAGCGCGTACAGCTTCGGGCTCGGCTATGAGCGTGGCCCGCTGCGCTGGAGCGTGGTTTATGCGCAGTACAACCATCCGTACAGCGCGACGAACCAGGACGGCGCGATCGCGAACGACTATGCGTCGCCGCTGCTGATCTTCAGCAAGAGCGCGATGTCGCCGGCCGCGTACGCGAGCCGGCAGCGGATCGCGGGCACGGGCGGCTTCTACACGATCGGCCGCGCGCAGTTCGCGGCGATGTTCACCGACGTACGCTACGATTACCTCGACAATTCGCACCTGCACCTGCAGAACCTGGGCGTGAACGTCGTCTACACGATGACGCCGCAGCTCTTTCTGGGCGCCGCGTACGCGTTCACGAACGGCAAGTACGACGTGATCGACAAGCGTCCGAAATGGCATCAGGTGAACCTGCAGGCCGACTACTTCCTGTCCAAACGCACCGACGTCGCGCTGACTGTGATCGCGCAGCAGGCGGCCGGCGACGCGGATCATGCGCAGATCTTCGCGTATGCGCGTTCGACCGGCACGCGCCAGATGATGGCGACGCTCGGCGTGCGGCACGTGTTCTGAGCCCCCGACCATGACCCATCCGATCGCATCCCGCCGCACGTTCCTGAAACTGTCCGCCGCGCTGGCCGGCACCGCGCTGCTGCCCGAAACGGGCGCATTCGCGGCTGGCGGCGACGCCGCGCGCCGCACGGTGATCATCGATACCGATCCGGGGCAGGACGACGCCATCGCGATCCTGTTCGCGCTCGGCGCGCAGGACCGGCTCGACGTGCGCGCGCTGACGGCCGTGGCCGGCAATGTGCCGCTCGACCTCACCGAACGCAATGCGCGGATCATCCGCGACTGGGCCGGCCGCACGAACGCGCTGCCGGTGTATGCGGGCTGCCCGCGACCGCTCGTGCGCGAGCTCGTGACGGCCGCGAACGTGCACGGCAAGACGGGGCTGGAAGGCGTCGAACTGCACGCGCCGCGCGCGCCGCTCGCCGCCGGCCACGCGGTGTCGTACCTCGTCGATACGCTGAGCCGCGCGGCGCCGAACAGCGTGACGCTGTGCGCGCTCGGCCCGCTGACGAACATCGCGACCGCGCTGGTCGAAGCGCCGCAGATTCGCGCCGCGCTGCGCGAGATCGTGCTGATGGGCGGTGCGTTCTTCGAGCGCGGCAACATCACGCCGGCCGCCGAGTTCAACGTCTACGTCGATCCGCAGGCGGCCGAAGTCGTATTCGGCAGCGGCGTGCCGATCGTCGTGCTGCCGCGCGACGTCGCGGTGAAGGCGCCGATCACGCCGGCCCGCGTCGCGCCGTTCCGTGCGCTCGGCAACCGCTGCGGCGCGATCGTCGCGGACATCATGGAGGCCGAGCTCGCCTACAACAAGAAGCGGCGCGGCGTTGAAGACGCGCCGATGTACGACCCGACGGCCGTCGGCTATCTCGTCGATCCGACGCTGTTCGGCGGCCGCAAGGTGAACGTGGTGGTCGAGACGACCGGGCAGTGGACGCTTGGCGAGACCGTCGTCGACTGGAACGGGCGCAGCGGCCGTGCGGCGAATGCGACATGGATCAACGAGGTCGATGCGGACCGGTTCTACGCAGCACTCGTCGAACGGATTGCGAAGCTGCCCTGAACATGGGCAGCCACCCGGCGGACCGCGAACGTAATCAGATCTGCTTCGCAATCCATTCACGGCACGCGCGCACGTGCGGGCCGCGATCGTCGGCGGCGAGCGAGATCAGCGAGATCGCACGCGTGACGCGCGGTTTGTCGACGCGCAGCGCGACGAGTTCGGGATCGTGCAGATGCATCGTGTAGAGACTCGGCAGCACGGCGGTCGCGAGGCCGTTGCGCGCGAGCGCGTAGAGCGGCTCGGTGTATTCCATCCGGTACGTGACGTTCAGGCGCAGCTTTTCGGCGCCGCCGGTGCGATGCAGCGATTCGCTGACGCTGCCGCGCACGAATACCGCGAGTTCGCGATCGACCAGCTTCGCCCACGTGACGCTCTTCGCGCGGGCGAGCGGATCGTCGTGCCGCACGACGATCACGATCTCGTCCTCGAACAGCTGCTGGTAGCGCAGCGTGCCGTCGTCGCCGTCGGGTTCGCGCACGCCGATGCCGAGATCCGCGACGCCGTCGCGCACCGCTTCGACGAGCGCGCTGTTCGGCAGATCGGTGAGCGTGAAGCGCAGCGTCGGATGGGTGCCGCGCAGTGCGTTGAGCGCGGGCAGCAGGCGGCCCGCGACCGACGGGATGAACGCGATGCGCACGGTCTGGATGCGTTCGCCGATGAGCCGCGTCATGTCGTCGAAGGTGCCGCGCGCCTGGTTGAGCAGGCGTTCGGCGAGCGGCAGCACGGCTTCGCCGGCGGTGGTGAGCGTGAGCCGGTGCGCGCTGCGGGCGAACAGGCGGCCGCCGAGCAGGAATTCGATCTGGCGGATCGACGCGGTGAGCGCGGGCTGCGTGAGCGACAGCGCCAGCGCGGCCTGCGTGAAGCTGCGCGCATGCGCAAGGACGACGAAGTGCTGGACCTGCCGCAGCGTGAGCGCGGGGAGCAGCGACGAGCGGTCGGACATCGGGTAATAGCGGTCGGGATGCGGTACGCGGCAGTATAAGACCGCGCTGCACGAACCGACACAGGACAATATTCGGAATCACGGGAGAACCACCATGTCAGCGACTGACACGATGCCGGCGCGCACGCCGGCCAACTGGCTCGAACGACGCTTCGCGCTCGCCGCGCGCGGCACGAGCGTGCGCACCGAGACGATCGCGGGCGTCACGTCGTTTCTCGCGGCCGCGTACCTGCTCGTCGTGATCCCGTCGCTGCTCGCGACGGGCGGCATGGAGCGCGGCGCGGCGACGACCGCGACGATCGTCGTGTTCGTGCTGTTCACCACGCTGATGGGGCTCTACGCGAACCTGCCGTTCCTCGTCGGCCCCGGTATCGGCGGCTCGGTGATCATCGGCGTGACGCTCGCGACGACCGAGCACGTCGGCTGGCAGACGGGCCTCGGCATCGCGTGCGTGTCGGGCGTGCTGTTCTTCCTGCTGACGATCCTCGGCGCGCGCGGCGTCGTGGTGCGGCTGATCCCGGTGCAGATCAAGCTCGGGCTCGGTGCGTCGATCGGGCTGTTCGTCACGATGCTCGGGCTGCGCAATGCGGGGATGGTCGTCGCGAACGCGAAGACCAACGCGTTCGCGCTCGGCGACTTCTCGCGGCCGGGCGCGCTGGTCGCGCTGATCGGTCTCGCGGTCGCGATCGTGCTGCAGGCCCGCAAGGTGCCCGGCGCGATCCTGATCGCGATCCTCGTCGCGGCCGCGGCCGGCGTGCCGCTCGGCGTCACGCACCTGCCTGCGTCGTTCATGTCGCTGCCGCACAGCATCGCGCCGATCGCGTTCAAGCTCGATATCGGCAGCGCGTTGAGCCTGGCCGCCGCGCCGTACCTGTTCGCGTTCTTCGCGGCGGAATTCTTCTCGACGCTCGGCACCGCGCTCGCGGTCGGCGCGAAGGCGAACCTGCTCGACGAACAGGGCAACCTGCCGAACATCAACCGGCCGTTCCTCGTCGATTCGCTCGCCGCGACGCTCGGGCCGGTGTTCGGCATTCCCGCGCTGACCGCGCTGATTGAATCGGCGGCCGGCGTCGAGGCGGGCGGCCGCAGCGGGCTGTCGTCGCTGGCCGCGGCCGTGCTGTTCGCCGCGATGCTGCTGTTCGTGCCGGTCGCGCTCGCGATTCCGAAGGAGGCCACCGCGCCGGCGCTGATCCTGATCGGACTGTCGATGTTCGCGACGATCCGCCATACGCATTTCGACGACTTCACCGATGCGCTGCCCGTGATGTCGATGGTGCTGCTCACGCTGATGTCGAACAGCTTCGGCACCGGCATCGCGGGCGGGCTGCTGTGCTACGTGCTCGTCAAGCTGCTGGCCGGCCGCTGGCGCGACGTGTCGTGGGGGCTCGTCGTGCTCGCGATTCCGCTCGGCTATTACTTCTGGACCGTCGTGAAGCCGCACTGAGAGACGGCTTGCGCGACGCATCGCACTACGGAAAAAGAGACTGACATGAAGGGAACACCAGGCAATGTCCCGGCCGCGCGCACGGGCATCGAGATCACGCCCGCGCATCGAGCCTTCTTCCGCGCGCTGCCGAAGGTCGAACTGCATTGCCACCTGCTCGGCGCGGTGCGGCACGACACGTTCGTCGCGCTCGCCGAACGCAGCGGCGCGCCGATCGAGCGCGCGGAGATCGACGGGTTCTACGCGCGCGGCGAGAAACCGGTCGGCGTGCTGCACGTGCTGCGCGCGCTGGATAAATATCTGCTGACGCAACCCGACGACCTGCGGCGGATCGCATACGAATATCTGGAAGACGCGGCCGCGCACAACGTGCGGCATGCTGAATTCTTCTGGAATCCGACGGGAACGGTGCGCGTATCGGGCATCGCGTATCCGGACGCGCAGGCCGCGATCGTGACGGCGATCCGGGACGCCGCACGCGATTTCGGGATCGGCGCGCGCCTGATTCCGAGCATCGACCGTGAGCAGGACCCCGACGAAGCGGTTGCGATCGTCGAATGGATGAAGGCGAATCGCGCGGACGAAGTCGCGGGGCTCGGCATCGACTATCGCGAGAACGACCGGCCGCCTGAACTGTTCTGGAAGGCGTACCGCAACGCGCGCGCGGCCGGCTTCCGCACGACCGCGCATGCGGGCGAGTTCGGAATGCCGT
>NZ_BCPP01000225.1:0-8054 GCF_016586125.1 Burkholderia sp. E168m23 | reverse complement strand
CCCGTCGTCAGTTTCTTGACGACGCCGCCCTTGAAGTCGCGCAGCTTGTCGAGATCGACCTGCGGCTTGCCGAACGTGATGCCGTGCGACGCGAGCGCCGCGGCTTCCTCGACGACGAGCGACGTATGCAGCAGCGCCTTCGACGGGATGCAACCGACGTTCAGGCAGACGCCGCCGAGCGTCGAATAGCGTTCGACGAGTACGGTCTTCATGCCGAGGTCGGCGGCGCGGAACGCGGCCGAGTAGCCACCGGGGCCGGCGCCGAGCACGAGCATGTCGCACTCGATGTCGGCGGCGCCGCTGTAGCTGCCGGCTTGCGGCGCAGGCGCCGGCGCGGCGGTGGCCGGAGCCGGTGCGGCGGCTGCGGGCTTCGGCGCCTCGGGTGCTTTCGCGGGTGCGGGCGCGGCTGCGCCTGCCGAGGCTTCGACGATGGCGATGACGGTGCCTTGCGAGACTTTCTCGCCGGCTTTGACCTTGACTTCCTTGACGGTGCCGGCGACGTCGCTGGGCACTTCCATGGAGGCTTTGTCGGATTCGAGCGTGATGAGCGTTTGCTCTTTTTCGATCACGTCGCCGGGTTTGACGTTGACTTCGATGACATCGACGCCGCTGAAATCGCCGATATCCGGAACCTTGACTTCGATGAGACTCATGACTGTCCCCTTCTTGATTAGCTGCAGAGAGAGAGGGAGGGACTGGCGAAAAGACGGAACCTGCCTACATGCGGCCTGACAAGAGAACGCGACGTTGGGCGGAACCACCTTTGCCGTCCGCCCAAGGACGCGCCTTTCTTTTGGTTACTTTTCTTTGGAAGACAAAGAAAAGTGACCGCCGCCCCGCGCAGGGGCGACGCTGGCAGACCGTTGGCAAAACAGGTTCAACGACAAGGGCGTGGAGAACCAAAAACCAACCCACGCCCCCGCGAGCCCCTCATCTCATCAAAGAATGATGCGACGGAAATCCCCGAGCAACGCTCCGAGATACGCATTGAACCGCGCGGCTTCCGCGCCATCGATGACGCGATGGTCATACGACAGCGACAGCGGCAGCATGAGCCGCGGCACGAACTGCTTGCCGTCCCACACCGGCTTCATCTGGCCGCGCGACAACCCGAGGATCGCCACTTCCGGTGCATTGATGATCGGCGTGAAGTTCGTCCCGCCGATCCCGCCGAGCGACGAGATCGAGAAGCAGCCGCCTTGCATCTGGTCCGGCTTCAGCTTGCCTTCGCGCGCGGCCTTCGACAGGTCGCTCATTTCCTTCGCGATGTCGACGAGGCCCTTCTTGTCCGCATCGCGGATCACCGGCACGACGAGGCCGTTCGGCGTATCGGCCGCGAAACCGATGTGGAAGTACTGCTTGAACACGAGGTTGTCGCCGTCGAGGCTCGCGTTGAAGGTCGGGAATTTCTTCAGCGCGGCGACGACTGCCTTGATCACGAACGCGAGCATCGTGAACTTCACGCCCGCCTTTTCGTGCTCCTTGTTCAGTTGGACGCGCAGCGCTTCGAGCTCGGTGATGTCCGCTTCGTCGTTGTTCGTGACGTGCGGGATCATCACCCAGTTGCGATGCAGGTTCGCGCCCGAGATCTTCTTGATGCGCGACAGCGGCTTCGCCTCGAACGGGCCGAACTTCGAGAAATCGACCTTCGGCCACGGCAGCAGGTTCAGCTCGCCGCCGCCTGCCGGTGCGGCTGCCGCGGCGGGTGCCGCGCGCTGGCCGGTCATCACGCCCTTCACGAAGCCCGTGACGTCTTCCTTCGTAATGCGGCCCTTCGGACCGGAACCCTGCACACGCGCGACGTCGACGCCGAGTTCGCGTGCGAACTTGCGGACCGACGGCGATGCGTGGCTGGCGCGGTATTCGCCCGACGGCGCGGCGGCCGGGGCGGCAGCAGCCGGCGCCGGCGCAGCCTTCGCGGGCGCGGGTGCCGGTGCAGCAGCAGGCGCCGGTGCGGCAGCGGCCGGAGCCGGTGCGCTGGCCTGCGGTGCGGCAGCCGGCGCGCCGGCGGCTTCGAGCAGCACGATCAGCGTGCCTTCCGACACGGAATCGCCAACCTTGACCTTGATTTCCTTCACGACGCCGCCGACCGGGCTCGGCACGTCCATCGTCGCCTTGTCCGACTCGAGCGTGACGAGCGACTGCTCGGGCTCGACCGTATCGCCCACCTTCACGCCGATCTCGATGACCGGCACGTCCTTGTAATCGCCGATATCCGGCACCTTCACTTCGATCGCTTGACTCATCTGTTTCTGTCTCCATGGCCGCGCGCGCTCCTCGCGGGAGCGGCGCGCGGCATCACACGGCGTGTGCGTTAAACGGTCATCGGGTTGGGCTTGGACGGATCGAGGTTGTACTTGGCGATCGCGTCAGCGACCACCTTGCGCTCGATCGTGCCTTCGTCGGCCAGCGCGTTGAGCGCGGCGACGGTGACCCAGTGACGGTCGACCTCGAAGAAGTGACGCAGCTTCTCGCGGGTGTCCGAACGACCGAAGCCGTCGGTGCCCAGCACGACGAAGCGGCGATCGATCTGGCCACGGATCTGGTCTACCAGCGCACGGACGTAGTCGGTCGATGCGATGACCGGGCCCTGCGTGTCCTTCAGGCACTTCTGCACGTGCGACAGGCGACGCTCCTCCGTCGGATGGAGCAGGTTCCAGCGCTCGATTTCGTGGCCTTCGCGCGCGAGTTCGGTGAAGCTCGGCACGCTCCACAGGTCGGCGGCGACGCCCCAGTCGTTCTTCAGCAGGTCGGCGGCAGCGATCACTTCGTTGAAGATCGTGCCCGCGCCGAGCAACTGGACGCGCGGCGCCTTCTTGTCGGCGTCGGCCTTCTTGAACGCGTACATGCCCTTGATGATGTCGGCCGCCACGTGCTCGCCCTGCGGAATCGCCGGGTGCTCGTAGTTCTCGTTCATCACCGTGATGTAGTAGTACACGTCTTCCTGGTCCTGCACCATGCGGCGCAGGCCGTCCTGGATGATCACCGCGAGTTCGTAGCCGAACGTCGGGTCGTAGCTCACGCAGTTCGGCACCGATGCCGCCCACAGCAGCGAGTGACCGTCTTCGTGCTGCAGGCCTTCGCCGTTCAGCGTCGTACGGCCCGCGGTGCCGCCCAGCAGGAAGCCGCGCGAACGCATGTCGCCCGCGGCCCAGGCGAGGTCGCCGATCCGCTGGAAGCCGAACATCGAGTAGAAGATGTAGAACGGCACCATGATCTCGCCGTGCGTCGAATACGACGTCGCCGCCGCGATCCAGTCGCACATGCCGCCCGCTTCGTTGATGCCTTCCTGCAGGATCTGGCCGGTCTGCGATTCCTTGTAGAACATCAGCTGGTCGGAATCTTCCGGCACGTACTTCTGGCCTTCCTGGTTCCAGATACCGATCTGGCGGAACAGGCCTTCCATGCCGAACGTACGCGATTCGTCCGGGACGATCGGCACGACGCGCTTGCCGAGCGCCTTGTCCTTCAGCAGGATGTTCAGGATCCGCACGAACGCCATCGTCGTCGAGATCTCGCGGCCTTCGCCCGTGCCCTTCAGGAGCGGCTCGAACGCGTCGAGCGCCGGCACCGGCAGCGACGTCGCCTTCTCGCGGCGGTGCGGCAGGTAGCCGCCGAGGTCCATGCGCTTCTGGCGCATGTATTCGAGTTCCTTCGAGCCTTCCTCGAATTTCAGGTACGGCACGTCGGCGATCTGCTCGTCGGTGATCGGCAGGCGGAACTGGTCACGGAACTTCTTCAGTTGCTCGACCGGCAGCTTCTTCTGCTGGTGCGTGATGTTCATCGCCTGGCCCGACTCGCCCATCCCGTAGCCCTTGATGGTCTTCGCGAGGATGACGGTCGGCGCGCCCTTCGTGTTCGTGGCTTCATGGAACGCCGCGTAGATCTTGTGCGGATCGTGACCGCCGCGGTTCAGCGCCCAGATGTCGTCGTCCGACCAGTCGGCGACGAGCGCCTTCAGTTCAGGCGTGTTGAAGAAGTGCTCGCGAACGTACGCGCCCGACTCCGACTTGTACGTCTGGTATTCGCCGTCGACGCACTCCATCATGCGGCGCATCAGCGCGCCCGACTTGTCGCGCGCGAACAGCGCATCCCAGCGGCTGCCCCAGATGACCTTGATCACGTTCCAGCCGGCGCCGCGGAATTCCGATTCGAGTTCCTGGATGATCTTGCCGTTGCCGCGCACCGGACCGTCGAGACGCTGCAGGTTGCAGTTGATCACGAACACGAGGTTGTCGAGCTTCTCGCGGCTCGCCATGCCGATCGCGCCGAGCGATTCCGGCTCGTCCGTCTCGCCGTCGCCGAGGAACGCCCACACCTTGCGGCCTTCCGTCTTCGCGATGCCGCGCGATTCCAGATACTTCATGAAGCGGGCCTGGTAGATCGCCATGATCGGGCCGAGGCCCATCGACACGGTCGGGAACTGCCAGAAGTCCGGCATCAGCCACGGGTGCGGATACGACGAGATGCCCTTGCCGTCGACTTCCTGGCGGAAGTTGTCGAGCTGCTCTTCCTTCAGGCGGCCGAGCAGGAACGCGCGCGAGTACACGCCCGGCGACGAGTGGCCCTGCACGAACACGAGATCGCCGCCGTGCTGGTCGGACGCTGCGTGCCAGAAGTGGTTGTAGCCGACGTCGTAGAGCGTCGCGGCCGATGCGAACGACGCGATGTGGCCGCCGACGTTCGTGTCCTTGCCTGCGCGCAGCACCATCGCCAGCGCGTTCCAGCGCGTGTACGAACGGATGCGGTGCTCGATGTCCTGGTCGCCCGGAATCTTTGCCTGGGCTTCGACCGGAATCGTGTTGATGTACGGGGTATTGGCGGAGAACGGCAGGTGTTCGCCGTGCATGCGGGCGAATTCGATCTGCTTTTCGATCAGGTAATGCGCACGGCCGGTGCCCACGGAGGAGATCACGCCATCGAGCGACTCCAGCCACTCGACGGTTTCTTGCGGGTCGTCGTCACGTTCGGCGGCGACATATTTCATCACTTCGTTCGGTACAGCGGACATTCTCGTCTCCTGGGTCCTGGAATGTGAGGATCGCTCTCGTGCAGACGACGCGACGCGGCCGGCTGCGGGCAAGCTCCGACGGATTGTAATGAGCGTGGACGGGCCTGCGCAACAAAATTTTCGAATTGTGAGATCTTTTCTCGTAATGCGGAATATTGCTGCGCTGCACCCATATTTCGGGGCTCCGCGGCCCGTCTCGTCCGAACAAAACCGTTTCCGTTCAACATATCCGGTATCGGTTTTCCATGTATTGCGCTGCGCTACAATCCTGCCATGTTGACCGATCGGCTTTTCGCACGCTCGGCGCGACCGCCGGGCCCGCCGGCGGAGTCGCAGCCGTCCCGTTGGCACCACGGACCGTGGTGGTCCAACTCCTATTTGCTGACGCCGCTGCTGTCGATCCTGGTGTTCCTCGTGGTGATGAGCCTCATCCTGTGGAGCCTCAACCGGCGCGAACAGCAGCAGCAGGAAGACACCCTGTTCCGCAACGTCGCGTGGGCCCAGCAGCAGATCCGCCTGTCGATGACGGGCGCGCAGGAACAGTTGCAGGCGCTGTCGCGCGACCTCGCGTCCGGCCGCCTCGACCAGAACGCATTCCAGATGGCCGTCGCGGACGTGATGCAGACGCATCCGGAAATCCTCTACCTGAACTGGTACACGGCGCCCGGCGTGCAGCGCTGGCCGACCGTGCATCCGCCGCTGCTCGGCCAGCGCCTCGCGAAGCCCGGCGACGCGCAGATGCAGGACGCCGTGCGCGGCGCGTACGACGAGGCGCGCAGCACGCGCCGCCAGGCCTATTCTCCGCTGATCTACGACGACTTCGGCAACGGCTTCATCACGTTGCAGACGCCCGTGATGCGCGGCGACCGCGAATACCTCGGCTCGATCGCCGCGGTGTTCTCGGTCGAGGGCATCCTGAAGCACGACATCCCGCAGGAACTGTCGTCGAAGTACAAGATCTCCATCACCGATTCGAACAACCGCGAACTGTCGTCCACGTCGACACGCCCGCGCCTGCCGCGCGACTCGCACTACGATCTTCCGCTCGACCCGCCCGGCCAGGGGCTGACGGTGCGCGTGTACGCGTTCCCGCAGCTCACCAACCTGACCAACAACACGCTCGTGTGGCTCGTCGCCGGCCTGTCGTGCTTCGTGCTGTGGAGCCTCTGGAGCCTGTGGAAGCACACGCGCCAGCGCTTCGAGGCGCAGCAGGCGCTGTACGCGGAAGCGTTCTTCCGCCGTGCGATGGAAAACTCGGTGCTGATCGGCATGCGCGTGCTCGACATGCACGGCCGCATCACGCACGTGAACCCCGCGTTCTGCCGGATGACGGGCTGGGACGAAACCGATCTCGTCGGCAAGGTCGCGCCGTTCCCGTACTGGCCGCGCGACGCGTACCCGGAAATGCAGCGCCAGCTCGACATGACGCTGCGCGGCAAGGCGCCGAGCTCGGGCTTCGAGCTGCGCGTGCGGCGCAAGAACGGCACGCTGTTCCACGCGCGCCTGTACGTGTCGCCGCTGATCGACAGTTCGGGCCGCCAGACCGGCTGGATGTCGTCGATGACCGACATCACCGAGCCGAAGCGCGCGCGCGAAGAGCTCGCGGCCGCGCACGAACGCTTCACGACGGTGCTCGAAAGCCTCGACGCCGCGGTGTCGGTGCTGGCCGCCGACGAAGCCGAGCTGCTGTTCGCGAACCGCTACTACCGCCACCTGTTCGGCATCCGCCCGGATGGCCATCTGGAGCTGTCGGGCGGTGGCTTCGATCGCGCGCAGGCATCGTCCGACTCGATCGACATGGTCGACGCGTTCGCGGGCCTGCCGGCCGCCGCGCTGACGAGCAGCACCGCCGATGCGCAGGAGGTGTACGTCGAGAGCATCCAGAAGTGGTTCGAGGTGCGCCGCCAGTACATCCAGTGGGTGGACGGCCACCTCGCGCAGATGCAGATCGCGACCGACATCACGACCCGCAAGAAGGCGCAGGAGCTCGCGCACCAGCAGGAAGAGAAACTGCAGTTCACGAGCCGATTGATGACGATGGGCGAAATGGCGTCGTCGATTGCTCACGAATTGAATCAGCCGCTCGCCGCGATCAACAACTACTGCTCGGGCACGCTCGCGCTCGTGAAGAGCGGCCGCGGCACGCCCGAGACGCTGCAGCCCGCGCTGGAAAAGACCGCGCAGCAGGCGCTGCGGGCCGGGATGATCGTGAAGCGGATTCGCGAATTCGTGAAGCGCAGCGAGCCGAAGCGCCAGCCGGCGCGGGTCGCGGACATCGTCGCCGATGCGGTCGGGCTGGCCGAAATCGAGGCCAGAAAGCGCAGGATCCGGATCGTCACGGAAATCCTCGCAAGAATGCCTATTATTTATGTCGACCCCGTGCTGATCGAACAGGTGCTGATGAACCTGATGAAGAACGCAGCCGAGGCGATGGCCGACGTGAAGCCGGCGTCGGCGGACGGCGTGATCCGCGTGGTCGCCGACATCGATGCGGGCTTCGTCGACATCCGTGTGATCGACCAGGGCCCGGGCGTCGACGAAGCGACCGCCGAGCGCCTGTTCGAACCGTTTTACAGCACCAAGTCCGACGGCATGGGCATGGGGCTGAACATCTGCCGTTCGATCATCGAATCGCATCGGGGGCGTCTGTGGGTGGTCAACAACGTCGAGCCGGATGGCCGCATTTCCGGCGCGACGTTCCACTGCAGCCTGCCCATTGGGGAACCCGCTGATCTCGGCCAAGGGGGGCGCGAGGCATCGGCATCACATACCGTTACGGGAGAACTATGAATAGCCCTGTCACCACCACTCAGGAAACCGTCTTTGTCGTCGACGACGACGAGGCCGTACGGGACTCGCTGCGCTGGCTGCTGGAGGCGAACGGCTATCGCGTGCAATGCTTCTCGAGCGCCGAGCAGTTCCTCGATGCCTATCAGCCGGCGCAGCAGGCCGGCCAGATCGCCTGCCTGATCCTCGACGTGCGGATGTCGGGCATGAGCGGCCTCGAATTGCAGGAACGCCTGATCGCCGACAATGCCGCGCT
>NZ_BCPP01000224.1:0-8059 GCF_016586125.1 Burkholderia sp. E168m23 | reverse complement strand
CGTTGAGCAAGCGCGGGAGCCGACCATGCAGCCAGCCGGATTGGTGACACTGACGATGCGCGAGCTGGACCGATTCAAGGCCATTCAGGACGTGGCCGACGGCAAGCTCAAGCCGCGGCGTGCAGCGACGGTTGGAGTTGACGACACGGCAGATTGAGCGTCTGGTATTGCGCCGCTATCGTGCTGCCGGCGTGGCGGGGTTGGTGTCAGGCAAGCGCGGGCGCATCAACTGCCTGCTGGAAAGGCGCAGCGGGCGCTGGCATTGCTACGCGGATTTCGAGGATCGTGCGCCGGCCTGCACATTACTGGTGTTCATCGACGATGCAACCGGACGGCTCATGGCGCTGCACTTCACGGCGAACGAGTCGACCTTCAGCTATTCAGGGGAAGGCTTCAGGCGGATGAAGTTGTGTGCCATGTACCCATCAACAGGGACGGAGACGGAAATCATAGGCGTCACGTGGACGTTTCGGTTGTTACTGCATGACCAACCAACACGTCGACCGTATACAATACATATACCGAAAACCATCTGCGAGACACATGACTGCGCCCGCCCCGACCCATTCCGAGAAACTCGGCGAACTCGCCTACCAAGCGTTGCGCCGCATGATCCTCGACAAAGCGCTCAGAAGCGGCGGCCCAGTCGTCGAAGGGCGCCTCGCCGAGGAGTTGAACATCTCGCGCACGCCGATGCGCGAAGCGCTCCTCCGCCTTGAAGGCGAAGGCCTGCTGGTTCGCTCTGGCGCACGTTCATACTCGGTTCGCCTCGTCAGCGCGCAAGAATACTTTCAGGCAATGAAGGTGCGAGAACTCCTGGAGTCCGAGGCCGTCGCACTCGCAATCGGCAAGATCGACAAAAAGCAGATTCATCAGCTCATCAAGAAAATCAAGTCGCTCAGCAGCGGCCAGCAGGAACAGGCACATTGGGAAGTCGACGACCAGGTGCATACGCTGATGGCCCGCGCGAGCGGCAACGATGTGCTGGCACGAACGATCGAACTCGTTCGAACCAACAGCCGGCTATTCGAGTTGGTCACGCCCTTTAATCGCATCGAGGACGATCGCGCCGAACACCTCGCGATTCTCGAAGCCTATCTGACGGACGACGCACAGGCAGCGCGCGCCGCCGTGCGTACCCATCTTCAAAATCTCCGCCGCTACGTGCTCGAGCGTCTGGCCGAAGGCACCTATGGTTGATTCGACTCGTGCGTCGGACTCGCGAGCAGGTCCTGCAGCGCCAACGCGACCGTTTTCGTCGCGATGCGCAGGTCCTCGATTGCCACGCGCTCGTCGGCACGGTGGCCGTTCGCTTCGAGCAGCGTGCGCGGGCCCGCCCCGTAAATGACCGTCGGAACACCTGCTTCGCAATACAGGCGTGCATCCGTATAGAGCGGCACGCCTTCCGTCGGGATATCGTGACCGAACACCTCCTTGGCCGCCCGCTGGAGTGCAGCGGACAAGCGCTCTGCGCCATCGATGGCGCGCAGCGGCGACGTCACGAGAACTTCGCGAATCTCCACGTCGATGCCGGGCCAACCGGTGACTGCCATGCCGATCAGCGTCTTCAGCTCGCTCACCACGTCGTGAGGCGATTCCTCCGGAATGACGCGCCGGTCGAGCCGGAACGTCACCTTGTCCGGCACGACGTTCGTATTGATCCCCCCTTCGATCAGGCCAACCACGAGCGTCGGATGCGAAATGCCGGGCGTCGTCGAGCGGATCTCGCGCAGTGCGTTCCGATGGGCATAAAGCGCACCGAGTACCGCAGTAGCCGCTTCCAGCGCATCATGGCCCGTATCGGGCCGTGCAGCGTGCGCCGACTTGCCGCGCACCGTCACCTCCAGATGCACCGCACCGTTATGTGCGGTCGTGATCGAATACGAGAAGCCCGCACAGATCGCATAGTCGGGCTCCACGATGCCCTGCTTCAAGAGCCAGGCGGGACCGACCAGGCCGCCGGTCTCCTCGTCGTATGTCAAATGAAGTTCGATCGTACCGGCCAGCTGCGCACCGCTATCGATCAGCGCCTTGAGCGCGAACGCATACGTCGCGAAATCGGATTTCGATACGGCGGCGCCGCGGCCGATCATCCAGCCGTCCCGGATTTCGGCACCGTACGGATCCGCACTCCAGCCGTCGCCCGGGGGAACGACATCGCCATGCGCGTTCAGCGCCACGACCGGGCCGTCGCCGAAACGATGGCGAATGACGAGATTGGTCGCGCTGACCATACCGGCCGCCATGACCTCAGGCGCGGGCACCGAATGCCGCTCCACGGTGAAGTCCAGTGTCTCCAGCCAGTCGGCTGCCATGTCCGCATGTGCGGCGCAGTCGCCGGGTGGGTTGTCCGACGGCTTACGCACAAGTGCGGCAAGAAAATTGACCTGCGTGGCAAAATTTCGATCGATCGTGTCGAGCAGCGCTGCTGAAAGCAACTTTGCATCCATTTGCAATTCCTTGAATGGCAGTGAACTACCGCGCCGCTGCACCAGCGGTGCACGACGCGAACGTGATTTCCGGCGCCGAACCGGCTCAATGGCGCAGAATCTTTCCCACGAATTCGCGCGTCCGTGATTCTTGCGGGGCATCGAAAATTGCCTGCGGCGACCCGGACTCGACCACCTGTCCGCCCGCCATGAACACCACTTTCGTCGATACCTGCCGGACAAAGCTCATTTCGTGCGACACGATCACCATCGTGATGCCGTCTCGCGCCAGCGCGTGGATCGTATCGAGCACTTCGTTGACGAGTTCCGGATCGAGTGCCGCGGTCACCTCGTCCAGCAGCAACAGCTTGGGTTTCAGCGCCAGCGCACGGGCAATCGCGACACGCTGCTGCTGTCCGCCGGACAACTCGTCGGGATAGGCATGCAGCCGGTGAGCGAGACCGACGCGAGTGAGCAGCTCCGTTGCTTCCCGTTCAACCTGCCCGCTCGGTCTGCCGCGAATCTTCGTCGGCGTGATCATCACGTTCTCGAGCGCAGTCATGTTCTGAAACAGGTTGTATTGCTGGAACACGATTGCGACATCCGTGCGCAAGGCGCGCACGCGCTCGCGGCTGGCGTAATCGATTTCGCGCCCATCGAGCAGCACGCTGCCCTGCGCGAGCGGCAGTAACCCGAGCAGCACGCGCAACAACGTGCTCTTGCCCGATCCGGACGGACCAATCAGGCTGACGACCTCGCCTTTCTCGATGGAAAGATTGATGCGTTCGAGGACGGTATGAGCGCCATACGATGCTTTCAGATCAACGATTTCGAGTTGCGGCAAGGCTCTTCTCCAGATGCTTTCCAAAACGCGACAGCGGGTAAGACATGGCGAAATACAGCAACAGAATCGCGCCGTAGACGAGACCAGCGGAAAATCCCTTGTCGTTGAGCACCTTTCCGGCGGACGTCAGTTCCATCACGCCGATCTGCGAGGCCAGCGCGGTATCCTTGATGAACATGACGAAAAAACCGAACGTCGGCGGCACGATCACCCGCCAGGCTTGCGGCACAACCACGTACCGCAGCATTTTCAAGTAGCCGAAATTCAGCGTGACGGCCGCCTCCCGCTGATTGGGATGAACGGATTCGAGCCCGCTTCGAACGATTTCGCCGAGATACGCCGACGCAATCAGGCTTACGCTGACGAGCGCGACCGCAAATGTCGACAGCTTCGCGCCGCTCGACTGGCTCGCGAAAAACACCAGCATCAATGTGACGAGGAATGGTATACGCCGGAACACGAGGCAATACGCGAACAGCAGCGCTCGTGCAGGTGCCAGCGCGCGGGTGCGCGTCACCCGGACCACGGCGACAGCGAACCCGACGGCAAAGCCCGCGGCACACCCGACGGCGGAGAGCACGAGGGTCGCAACGAAGCCTTGTACCAGCAGCGCGGCGTTGTAGTAGGAGAACAGATGGCGCAGTTCCGACGCGGCAGTATCGACCATCAAAACACCTTTATCTTCGCTCGGCAGGCATACCGCCCAAATGCCGCGAGCGCGAACGTCGCAATCAACGTGATCGCGATGTACATCACCGCCGCCACGCTAAACGCCTCGATGGACAGATACGTCTGCGAACTGAGATTGAACGTTCGCCCGGTCAATTCCTCGACACCGAACACCGATGCCATCGAAGTCCCGAGCGTCATCATGATGAACTGGTTCGACAACGGCGGAAACATGACTTTCAACACATGTGGAAAGATGACGTAACGCACTATCTGCGCGGTCGAAAACCCGAGTACCTCTGCCGCCTCGATCTCCGCTCGACGCACCGACGCAAAACCGGCACGCTGGATTTCGCACAGGTAGGCGCCTGCATTGAAGGTCGCGCCGATCAGCACCGCCGAAAACGGGCTCAGCGTCACGCCGACTTCCGGCAGCGCGAAGAACAGGAAGAAGATCTGGACGAGCTGCGGCGTGTTGGTCGCGAACATGACGTAGGCGGCGACGACTCGCCTTAGCGATGCCGGCCCGTAATGCAAAATGGACGCGCATACGACGCCGATCAGCATGCCGAACACGAACGCGAGCATGGCGATCTGCAGGCTCAGCCATGCACCTGCAAGCAGATACGGCCACTGTTCGAGGATCGGGGCGAACTGAAGTGCCATCGTCGTCACTTTGCGGCGGTCATAGGCGCCGCAGTCGGATCGTGCAGCATCGGGCCGCCGAACCAGCGCTTCCAGCTGGCCGCGACGAAGCCCGTTTTATGCAGCGTGGCGATTTCCTTGTTCAAACGTTCGGTCAGCGCAGTATTCCCCTTTCGGATACCGATGCAATCGTAGTCGACCTCGATCGGTGAATCGACGACTCGCCATTTCGTCGGATAGTTCTTCGTATAGCTCAGCATGAAATCGAGCACATCGATCAGCGCATCGGCACGTCCCTGGGCAATCGCACGCACCGCGTCCGGGTAGTTGTCGAGCAACAGCAATTGCGCCTTGGGCAACTGTTCCTGGATCAGCTTTACCGGCGTCGTGCCGCGAACCTGTACCAGCCTGACCGAGGGATCGTTCAGTTGCGTGTAGTCCTTGAACGTGGTGGCCTGCGTCGTCAGGACGCCCAGCACCTCGGTATTCACCGGATCGGTGAAATCGATCACCTTCAACCGGTCCGGGTTGCGGGTCATGCCGCCCATCACGGCATCGATCTTGTCGGCCATCAGGAACGGCACGCGATCGGCCGATCCGACGGGAACGATCTCGAGCTTCACACCGAGCGCATCGGCCAGCTTGCGGGCAACGCTGACATCGAAGCCGTCGATCGTATTCTTCGCGTCGTACAAACCGAGCGGCGGCAAATTCGGATTGATACCGAACACGATCTTCTTTGATTCGAGGATTTCTTGCAGTGAACGCGCGTGGGCCGGGAACGCGCCGATCAGCGCGACAGCGGCGAGGCCGGCGGCGAGAAGACGGCTCAGGATGATCGGAGGCTGCATGGAAAGCTCCTAACGGTACGGGTCGGGTTGCAAGGATTCGGGCTGGAAACGCTCGCCTCGAAGTACGATTTTTTTGGCGATTTTGCGTATACGAATCGTATACGTTAGTATCAAATCATCGCCCAAATTTGTTGTCAAGCAACGCTGTGCAACCGGAGAACGTCATGCGAAACGAGATCGCGGATCAGGCTGCCACGGTCGAATTCTTCTTCGACGAACGAAAGTTCACTGCCCGCGCGGGCGAATGCGTCGCGGCGGCCCTGTTCGCCGCCGGCGTCAAGACGCTTCGCAAGAGTCCCCGCCTGCTTCAGCCGCGCGGCATGTTCTGCTTGATGGGGTCGTGTCAGGAATGCCTCGTCATGGTCAACGGCGAACGCTTGCTCGCTTGCCGCACGACGGTGACGGCGGCACTGCGCGTTCGGTCAGTTCCGGAGGTCTACGTCCATGACTGATTTCGATCTGGTCGTGCTGGGCGGTGGACCGGCCGGTGCGAACGCGGCGCTTGCCGCAGCCGGGGCAGGATTGAAGGTGGCGCTATTCGACGAGAATCGCGCGATCGGTGGACAGGTCTATCGAGCGCCGGTCGATCCGCGACCGGTCGACGGTGACGCGGAGCGCGAGGACGGCGACGCATTGCGAGCAGCCGTCGAAACGAGCGACGTGTCCGTATTCACCGATCATGCGGTGTGGTCGATCGGCGGCAACTACCGTATCGACGCAGTCGGACCGCGCGGCCTGGTTCAATGCAACGCGCGCGCACTCGTCGTCGCAACCGGCACGACGGAACGCGTCGTGCCTTTCGACGGCTGGACGACGCCGGGTGTCATCGGTCTCGCCGCCGCAACCATTCTGCTGAAATCGCAGCACCGGCTGCCCGGGCGAACGACGCTCGTGGCGGGATGTGGGCCGCTGCTCGCCGCCGTCGCGGCGAAAACGATCCTGAAAGGTGGCCTGGTCGTCGGGATAGCCGATCTGGCAGGACATGCGGACTGGTTGCGCACGCTACCATCGATGTCGGGGCGCTCTGGCCTGTTGCGCCAGGGTTTCGACTGGTGGCGTGTCATCCGGCGTGCCGGGGTACCGATTCATTCGCGTCATACCATCGTGCGCGTCGAGCCGCACGGCGAGCGCCTGCTCGCCACGCTGGCCCGATGCGATGCTGCCGGACGTCCGATCGACAACGCGCGCACGACGGTCATCGCCGACTGTGTCGCGGTCGGCCACGGCCTCACGCCTTCCACCGATGTGACGCGCCTGCTCGGCGCGTCGCACCGCTATTCCCGCGACGCCGGAGGATGGATTGCCAGTGCCGACGATGACGGCCGGACATCCCGGTCCGGCCTCTACGTCGCGGGCGACGCGGCCGGGATCGCCGGTGCGGCAGCAGCCGCCATTCACGGAAAACTCGCCGGCAATGCCTGCGCGCTCGACTTGTCGACGCCCGATGTCGCGCGCGGGACCGAGCGGCTCGACAGTTTGCGCCGTGCATATCGGAAAGCGGCACGGGCCGGTCGTGCCATGGCCCGTCTGATGGCCCTGCGGCCGGGCCAGGTAGACGCGATCGGTGCAGATACGATCATCTGTCGTTGCGAAGACGTGCGACGTAGCGAGATCGACGCTGCGATCGACGCCGGTGCACTCGACATCAATCAGTTGAAGGCCTGGACACGCTGCGGCATGGGACCGTGCCAGGGGCGCACCTGCGGCGACATCGCTGGCGAATTGCTTGCAAGCCGTGCGGAAGTCGGAACACGTGAAGCAGCCGGCTGCCTGACCGCGCGCGCGCCGTTGCGGCCCGTTCCCATCGGCGCACTCACCGGGACGTTTTGCTATGACGACATTCCGATTCCGCAGGCTGCACCGCTATGAAAGCGATACCCCATCGTATCTCCGGCCATTACGACGCTGCCGTGGTCGGCGGCGGCGTCATGGGATGCACGACCGCCCTGTTTCTGGCCCGTGCCGGGATGCGCGTCGTACTGCTGGAACGGGATGCGCTGTGTCGAGCCGCGTCGGGCGTCAACGCCGGCACGCTGACGCTGCACATGACGCGAGCCGCCCTCGTTCCCTATGCCCTCCGCGCGTGGGACATGTGGATGCATGCCGATACCTGGCTCGGCGGCGGCGTACTCGCGACGGCTGCGGCGGGACTGTCGCTCGCGTTCACCGATGCCGAATGCGCGCTGCTGAGGAAGCGGGCCGACGCGCGCCGTCAATACGGCGCTGCAATCGATCTGATATCCGCCGCTGACGCGTGCGGGATCGAGCCCGGGCTCAATCCCGCCGTGCGCGAGGCGGCATTCTGCGCGACCGACGGCTTCGCGACCGCCTATCTGACGGGGCGCGCCTATCACGCAGCGTTGCGCGAGGCGGGGGTCGAGATTCTGGAGCAGACGCCAGTCACGCACATTGACCGCGCGAATGGCCGTTATCGCCTGCACGGCCCGGACAGCGCGGTGTCCGTCGATGCGACGCGTCTCGTGATGGCCGGCGGCGTATGGCTGGAGCCCCTCCTCGCGTTGCTCGACATTCACATTCCGGTCAAGACGCTCGTCAATCAATTGATCGTCACCGAACGGATGCCGCCGGTGATGCGCTCAGTGTTGAGCATCGCAAACGGG
>NZ_BCPP01000223.1:0-8076 GCF_016586125.1 Burkholderia sp. E168m23 | reverse complement strand
ATCGACTACGACCGCGCGGCCGTCGCGCCGCTCGACGCGCCAGCACGGCAGCCCGTCGAGCGCCGGCGCGCGCTCCATCTCGCCGGTGCGCAGGCAGAACGCCGCGTGATGCCACGGACAGCGAATCGTGTCGCCGACCAGCAGGCCCTGGGCCAGCGGCCCGCCGTAGTGCGGGCATTGCGCGCCCACCGCGAACAGTTCGTCGGCACGGCGCACGAGCAGCACCGCCGCGTCGCCGACATGGCCCTCGATCATCGCGCCGTCGGCGAGATCGTCGAGCGCGATCCCTTGCGTGAGATCGGGGCGTGAGGACGCATCGCTTCCAGTCATGACGTGGCTCCCGAAAAGTCAGGTAACGATCCCATTATCGACATCCCTCCTGAAAAGAACAGGTACAGACGCCCCGCAGCGCACGCAAACGCGGACTGTAGCTTGTACGCGATCCGCGACCGGCGTAGAACGTGATCAACGTTGCGGCGCAACACGGCGGCCGCCTGCGACGGGCACGGCGCGAGCCGCGCAAGCCGCGTGCCGCCTTCACCTGTCAAAGGAGCACTACCCGATGGCTACCGTCCTGTGCGTGCTCTACCCCGATCCCGTCGACGGCTATCCGCCGCGCTACGTGCGCGACACGATCCCGGTCGTCACGCACTACGCGGACGGTCAAACCGCGCCGACGCCGGCCGGCCCGCCCGGCTTCCGGCCCGGCGAACTCGTCGGCTCGGTGTCCGGCGCGCTCGGCTTGCGCGGTTATATGGAAGCGCACGGCCATACGCTGATCGTCACGAGCGACAAGGACGGCCCCGATTCCGAATTCGAGCGCCGGCTGCCCGAAGCGGACGTGGTGATTTCGCAGCCGTTCTGGCCCGCGTACCTGAGCGCCGAACGCATCGCCCGCGCGCCGAAGCTCAAGCTCGCGCTGACGGCCGGCATCGGCTCCGATCACGTCGATCTGGACGCCGCCGCACGCGCGCACATCACGGTTGCCGAAGTCACCGGCTCGAACAGCATCAGCGTCGCCGAGCACGTGGTGATGACGACGCTCGCGCTGGTGCGCAACTATCTGCCGTCGCATGCGGTCGCGCAGCAGGGCGGCTGGAACATCGCCGACTGCGTGTCGCGCAGCTACGACGTCGAAGGGATGCATTTCGGCACGGTCGGCGCGGGGCGCATCGGCCTCGCCGTGCTGCGCCGGCTGCAGCCGTTCGGCCTGCAACTGCACTACACGCAGCGCCACCGGCTCGATGCATCGATCGAGCAGGCGCTCGCGCTCACGTATCACGCCGATGTGGCGTCGCTCGCGAGCGCCGTCGATATCGTCAACCTGCAGATTCCGCTGTACCCGTCGACCGAGCACCTGTTCGACGCGGCGATGATCGCGCGGATGAAGCGCGGCGCGTACCTGATCAACACCGCCCGCGCGAAGCTGGTCGACCGCGACGCGGTCGTGAATGCCGTCACGTCCGGCCATCTCGCCGGCTATGGCGGCGACGTATGGTTTCCGCAGCCGGCGCCGGCCGATCACCCGTGGCGCACGATGCCGTTCAACGGGATGACACCGCACATCTCCGGCACGTCGTTGCCCGCGCAGGCGCGCTATGCGGCCGGCACGCTGGAGATTCTGCAATGCTGGTTCGACGGCAGGCCGATCCGCAACGAATACCTGATCGTCGATGGCGGCACGCTCGCGGGCACCGGCGCGCAGTCGTACCGGCTGACATGACGTCGTGCCGCGCGCCGCGGCGCGGCGCGGTCAGTCGATGCAGGATGCGGCGAGCTTGCCGACGGTGACGACCGCGCGCTCGATCTCCGGCGACCATGGGCTGCTGTAGTTCAGGCGGATGAAGTTCCGGTAAGTGTCCGCGATCGAAAACATGTAGCCGGGCCCGATCGTGATCCCCTGCTCCAGCGCGAGCTGGTACAGCCGCATCGCATCGACCTGCGCGGGCAGCTCGACCCACAGCACGTACCCGCCCGCCGGACTCGAAATGCGCGTGCCTTCCGGAAAGAACCGCGACACCATCGCGCGCATCAGGTTCGCCTGCTGCGCATACGCCTTGCGAACCCGCCGCAGGTGATGTTCGTAGCCGTCGCGTTCCAGAAACTCCGCGATCGCGAGCTGCGGCAACGACGGTGTCGCCAGCGTATTCAGGAACTTCAGCTTCTCGACCTGCTCGCGGTAGCGGCCCGGCAGCGCCCAGCCGATCCGGTACGCGGCCGTCAGGCTCTTCGAGAACGACGAACAATGCAGCACGATGTCATGGCGATCGAACGACTTCAGCGTGCTCGGATGCATGTTGCCGAAATACAGTTCGTTGTACACGCCGTTCTCGATGATCGGCAGGTCGGCTTTCGTTGCGAACTCAACCAGTTCGCGCTTGCGCTCGTCCGGCATCTGGAAACCCAGCGGGTTCTGGAAGTTCGGCATCACCATGCACGCGGCGATCGGCTGCGACTTCGCGATCGCGGCCAGCGCCGCGATGTCGATTCCGTATTCCGGGTGTGTGGCCACCTCGATCGCCTTCATCCCCATCCGCTCGATCGCGTGCAGCATCGCGTAGAACGTCGGCGACTCCACCGCGATCGTGTCGCCCGGCTTCGCCACCGCCTGCAGGCACAGGTTGATCGCCTCCGTCGCACCGACCGTCACGATGATCTCGTTCGG
Source organism: Burkholderia sp. E168m23 (assembly GCF_016586125.1). Classification (NCBI taxonomy): domain Bacteria; kingdom Pseudomonadati; phylum Pseudomonadota; class Betaproteobacteria; order Burkholderiales; family Burkholderiaceae; genus Burkholderia; species Burkholderia sp. E168m23. The sequence goes on along the minus strand of NZ_BCPP01000223.1, from coordinate 5,411 downwards.
GTCCACCGACATCCCGTTTTCCAGGTAGCGGCGCGCGATCTGCCGGATCAGCCGCGGATGGCCCGGCGGCAGCCCGTCGGTCACGCCCCACAGCGACTTGTCGCGACCCGCCGCGTATGCGTAGCGGTTCAGCTTCTCGAACGGAAACAGGCTCGGGTCCGGATATGGCGAGCCGAGCGGCACCGCGTCGTCCGTGCCGATCGAGCGCAGCGTCGACAGCACGAGCCGGCTCACGTCCACCGACGACGAGATCGCGATCGGCTTCGACGGCCGCAGCTCGCGCACCGGCGCATGGCCGTCGTCGCGCCGCAGATTCACGAAATAGCCCGACTGCGGCCGGCTTTCGAGCAACCCGCGGCTTTCCAGCAGCAGATACGCGTGCAGCACCGTCGTGATGCTGATCCGGTGCTGCTGGCTCGCCTGCCGCACCGACGGCACACGGTCGCCGTGTCGATATACGCCTTGCCGAATGAGTCGCTCTACGTCGTTCGCAAATTTCTCGTAGAGCTTCATCCGCCTCGCCCCGCCAGCGATGAACCGGCGTGCGCCGCATGGGCGGCACCGCCGCGCCGACGCACGAAGCCGGATAGCCGTCGCCGGGGGCGGGTGTCCCGGCTGGAACCTCGTCCGTTATCGAAATTGAAGGCGGATAGCAATGCGAATCTCATCAAGACAAGGTTCGGCATCCTACTGCGTCATTTCGGCGAATGTAAGTGACAGTTTGGCGAGGAAACGTCAAATCCGGCCGGCGTGGTGAACAGATGCGAACGCCACGGCGCGGCCGCGCGCACTCGCACGGCAGCCGTTCGTCCGGCGCACGTCATGATGTATTGCGGCGGCAGAGGAAGCGGCGGCGAAGCGGAGCCCGGCCATGCGCGGGCCCGCTCGCACTCAAGCGTCGTCGACGTTGTCCGCGTAGTGGTCGATCGCCACCTTGCATTCGTCGAACACCACCGTCAGCAGCGCGACGTCGTTCGACTCGAGCCACTTGCGGATCTGCAGGAACTGGCCGGTGCCGAGATCGGCGAGGCGGCCCGGATCGTCGGTCGTCACGTCGACGATCGCGATCGCGCGGTTGCCGGGCAGCGGCGACAGCGTCGCCGCGATGTCGAAGCGGCGATACGATTGATCGATGCGCATGCGGTTCTCCCGAATCGGTTCGAAAAGAGCGGGCTCAGTCGAGCGTCTGGCGAAAGACCTTGCCGCCGAATCCCGTCACGACGTTGTCGACCGAGAACGGCGTGTCCTCCTTCGCCTCGAGAATGACCGCGACGCTGCCCGGCACGAGCCGCGCCGCGACCGTCTCGACGAACGTGCCGTCGAGCAGCGCATTGCCGGCCGCTTGCGCGAGAATGCCGGCGCCCGCGCCGGCCGCCATGCCGGTCACCATGCCGATCGGCCCGGCGAGCAGGCCGAGCAAGCCGCCCGCGATCGCCCCGATCACGCCGCCCTTGAACGGCCGCGATTCGGCGTCGAGCACCGCGAGCTTGCCGTTCGCTTCCTTCTCGACGACGACGCCGTTCTCGATGTGGAATCCTTCGTTCTTCTCCGACAGCGCCTCGAAATCGTTCGCGGCCTGGCGGGCCGTCTCGACGCTGCCGAACACGGCGACGATCAATTGCCTGGTCATGCGACACCTCGCTCGATGGAATGATGGGGAAACCGCCGCACCGCGCACGGCGCGCCGGGGTTCGCTTCGAATGCCGCCCGGGCCGCGTTACTTGCGGACATGCACGTCGTCCTCGACATCGTCGACGTCCGCCGGAAAGCGATGCTGGCCGAAGCTCAGGATCAGCACGCCGACCGCGAGCAGCACGATCCCGAAGGTCGTCATCAGCATCCGCTCGGGGCTGTCCGTCGCGCCGCGCAGGATCAGGTCGCGCGCGAGCGACGTCATCGCGATGAACAGCGGAAACCGCACCGGCAACCGGCCGAGCCGCAGGTAGCGCAGGTCCATCGCGAGCACTTCCAGATACAGGAACATCAGCAGCAGGTCGGTCAGCGACACTTCGCCCGCGAGCACGACCTTCCACGCTTCCTGCGCCATCGCGAACGCGGTCGCCAGCCCGATCACGACCAGCCCGGCGAGCTCGGCCGCGTGAAGGAAATGGCCGAAGCGGCGACGGATGCGCTCGGCGGTCGTATCGGTGGATGCAGTGGACGTATTCAACGCGTTAACCGGTGTAGTGTCGTGGGCGCGGCGATCGATGCTCCGTCGCTGCAGCGAGTGGTTTCGGGCAACGGCAAGCCCGCGACGGGCGAACGGGAAACCGTTGTGCACGCACCGGCTCCGCTCGCGCCGGTCGCCTGCGCGACCGCGGACAGCGTGCGCCGGCAACACGCGTAAAACGCGACGCCGGCCTCGGTGCATGCGACCGCGTCGCCCGATCGGTCCAGCAACAACCGGCAGCCGAGATAGCGTTCGAGCCCATCGAGCCGCGCGCCGACCTGTGCAACGTCGAGCTTCAGATCGGACGCCGCGCCGGACAGCCCGCCATGCTCGACGATTGCACCGAAAATACGCATCGCTTCCAAAAGGTTCATCATGATGACCGTCGTCGGGCGGAGCGGAACCTAATCTACTGCACGCGACACACCCGCTCAAGAGCACAGCGCCGCGGCCGCCAGGAGTACAGCTGCGCGCGCGCCGCACAAAACCCGGCCCGGTTTGATCCATTCGAATGACAGATCGTCGATACGTGTTCCAAAGACCCGCCGAAGCTGCTAGATTGCATGCTCGACGACGTTACGCGGTGCGGCCAGCCTTACGCGCCGGGCGAACGCGCGGCCACCCCGCCTGCCTCCCCTTCGCGCCCCGGGGGCCGGCCGCCGCCGCTGCGGCCCGTTGCGCGATGCCCGCGCAACGTCCTTCATCCGCATGTCACCAAGCACAGAGAACAGTCGCATGACACAGTTCAACCGTTCGCCTTCGCGCGCCGCGGCTACCGCGGCCCGTCCGTCCCGACATGACTGACCGGCAGGCCGCGATGCAGACCACTCCTCCCCCGCTCTCCCAGGCCGTTCACAGCACGATCACGCGCAGCGCGATCTTTCTCGTGGCGACGATCAATCCCGGCGCCGATCACGCCGACACGATCCGTTCGTGGTGCGGCGACATCGCCGCGCTGGTGCGCTCGGTCGGCAAGCGCGTACCGGGCGGCAACCTCACCTGCGTGTGCGGCTTCGGCTCCGACGCATGGGATGCGCTGTTCGGCGAGCCGCGCCCCGCATCGCTGCATCCGTTCCGCGAATTCGGCGCCGGCCAGCGCGTCGCGGTCGCGACGCCCGGCGACATCCTGCTGCACATCCGCGCGGAAGCGATGGATCTGTGCTTCGAACTGGCGACGCAATTGCTCAATGCGCTCGGCGACGCGGTCACGGTCGTCGACGAGGTGCACGGCTTCCGCAATTTCGACCAGCGCGCGATGATCGGCTTCGTCGACGGCACCGAGAACCCGGAAGGCCGCGAGGCGGTCGACTTCACGGTGATCGGCGACGAGGACGCCGAATTCGCGGGCGGCAGCTACGTGCTCGTGCAGAAGTACCTGCACGACATGGCCGGCTGGAACGCGCTCGCGGTCGAAACGCAGGAGCGCATCATCGGCCGCACCAAATTGGCCGACATCGAGCTCGCGCCGGACGTGAAGCCGTCGTGCTCGCACAGCTCGCTGACCACGCTCGACGAGGGCGGCCAGGAAGTGAAGATCCTGCGCGACAACATGCCGTTCGGGCGCCCGGGCGCCGGCGAATTCGGCACTTATTTCATCGGCTATGCGCGCTCGCCGGCGCCGATCGAGCAGATGCTCGAGAACATGTTCGTCGGCCGCCCGCCGGGCAACTACGACCGCCTGCTCGACTACAGCCGCGCGGTCACCGGCTCGCTGTTCTTCGTGCCGTCGGCCGACCTGCTCGAAGCGCTCGCCGACCGCCCGGCGCCGCCCGCCGAAGCCACCCAACCGGAATCCACGCCGTCCGCGCCTGCCGCACCGCATCGCGACGGCTCGCTGAACATCGGCTCGCTGAAAGGAACCCCGACCTATGAATAATCTGCATCGCGAACTCGCGCCGATCTCGTCGGCCGCCTGGGAACAAATCGAGGAGGAAGTGGCGCGCACCTTCAAGCGCTCGGTGGCCGGCCGCCGCGTCGTCGACGTCGACGGCCCCGCCGGCCCCGAGCTGTCGGCCGTCGGCACCGGGCACCTGCTCGACGTGGCCGCGCCGCGCGAGCTCGTGAACGCGCGGCTGCGCGAAGCGCGCACGATCGTCGAGCTGACGGTGCCGTTCGAGCTGAGCCGCGACGCGATCGACAGCGTCGAGCGGGGCGCGCGCGACGCCGACTGGCAGCCGGCGAAGGAAGCCGCGCAGCGGCTCGCGTTCGCCGAAGACGGCGCGATCTTCGACGGCTACCGGGCGGCCGGCATCGTCGGCATCCGCGAAGGCACGTCGAACCGCCGGCTCACGCTGCCGGCCGACGTCGGCGCCTATCCGGACGCGATCAGCGACGCGCTGGAAGCGCTGCGCCTGGCCGGCGTCGACGGCCCGTACTCGGTCGTGCTCGGTTCGGACGCATACACCGCGCTCAGCGAAGCGCGCGACCAGGGCTATCCGGTCCTCGGCCATATCAAACGCATCGTCAGCGGCGAGATCATCTGGGCGCCGGCGATCAGCGGCGGCTGCGTGCTGTCCACGCGCGGCGGCGATTACGAGCTGCACCTCGGGGAAGACGTGTCGATCGGCTACACGAGCCACACCGACAAGGGCGTCCGCCTGTACCTGCGCGAAACGTTCACGTTCCTGATGCTGACGAGCGAGGCATCGGTGGCCGTGGCGCCGCAGGGCAACGCGGCCGCCTGAGCGCGGTTGCCGGCGCGCGCTGCCCGCCCGGCCGTCGCGCGCGACGGCCGCGCCGCCGGCTGCGGGTTCGTCGCCGATCCCGCCCATCTTGCATGGAGGATTGTCATGAGCGAATCGAATGACGCATTACAGGCGCTGCAGGCGTCCGTCGCTACCCTGAAGCAGACGGTCGACGCGAATGCGGGCAGCCAGGCCGGCGACACCGCCGTGCTGTTTACCGTCGTGTCGCTGATGCTGGCCGAGCTGCCGCCCGACACGCGCAACCTGATCGAGGATTCGTTCTCCGTCTGGGCCAATGGTCTGCAGAATGCGGCGCTGTCGGCCGACGTGAAGCAGATCGCACGGCAACGGCTCGCGATGAACCTATCGGACTGATCGCGGTTCACCACGGTTGCGCGATGTCCGGCGCGTACCGTGCAACCCGTCCTCGCCCTCGCCGGCCTCCCGGCACGCATCGGCTGCGGTGCGTGTGGGGGCGGCCGAAACCGCCTCGCGCTCGCGCCGCGCGTCGCGCGCCGTCCTGCGTCCCGTTCTGCGTCCCGTCTCCCCCGTTTGCC
>NZ_BCPP01000222.1:0-8076 GCF_016586125.1 Burkholderia sp. E168m23 | reverse complement strand
ATCGGCCTCAACTCGACGACCACCGCGATCGCGGCGCTGCGCGAGCGCAATACGTTCAAGCTGTACGTGTGCTTCCCGGTCTCGCGCGGCGTATTCCTCGCCGCGCTGATCGTCGCGCGGATGGCGATGATGGCGCTGTCGGCGCTCGTGCTGCTGACGGTCGCGCGCGTCGCGTTCGGCATCGCGCTGCCGATCGCGACGCCGGACGGGCTGCGCGCATTGCCGATCGTGCTGCTCGGCGCGGCGATGGTGCTGAGCATCGGCGTGCTGCTCGCCAGCCGCACCCGCTCGCTCGCGGCCGCCGAGCTCGCGTGCAACGTCACCTACTACCCGCTGCTGTTCTTCAGCGACCTGACGATCCCGATGCACGACGCGCCCGCATGGCTGAAGGCCGGGCTCGCGTTCCTGCCGACCAACCAGTTCGCCGTCGCGCTGCGCGGCGCGCTGGTCGACGGCGCGCCGTACGCGCAGCTCGCGCCGCAACTGCTCGGCATGACCGCGTGCACCGCGCTGTTCCTGTTCGCCGCCGCGCGGCTGTTCCGCTGGCACGACGCTTGACGCGTCGCCACGCTGTTTCGACGAAGGAGAGACACGATGAAATCGAACCATCCCATAACCGACTACCTGCTGCACGCGAGCAACTTCCTGCCGGCGATCGTGTTCCTGTTCTACGGCCGGCTCGGCCCCGAGCAGCCGGATCTGCGCTGGACCCACGCGTTCCTGATCGGCGGCGTGCTCGCACTCGTGCACGGCGCGTGGCTGATGCGCCGCGCGGAGCGCAACAGCATCGCGCTCGGCGTCGACCTGTTTCTCGTGATCGGCGCGGTGCTCGCGCTCGTGTCGCCGACAGGTAGCCGTCTGTGGGGCGAGGAACTCGGCCCGGCGGCGATGCTCGTCTGCGTGCTGGTGGTCGGCATCGTGCATACCGCGTGGTCGGACGGCGGCTTCGTCGACGGCACGTTCGTCGACCAGGCGCGTGCGCGGTCGCTGTCGCTCGTGCTGCTCGCCGTCACCGTCGTCGCGCTCGCGGTGTCGATCGCGATGCGCCACAGCCCGCTGTGGGGCGGCGTCGTGCCGCTGATCGCGCTGGTCGTCGTGCGCGGCCGGCTGCGCAAGCAGCTCGCGCGGGCCAGTTGACGATGAACGCGCTGCCCGCCCCCGCGGCACACGCCGCGCAACGGCACGCGCTCGCCGCGGCACTCGGCGACGGCTGGCTCGAAGGCGCGGCCTGCGAGCCGTATGCGACCGACGTCGTGCAGTACAGCGGCGTGCCGCTCGGCGTCGCGCGGCCGGGCTCGACCGCCGACGTGCGTGCGCTGGCACGCGTCGCCGTCGCGCACCGGATCGCGCTCGTCGCCCAGGGCGCGCGCACCGGGCTCGTCGGCGCGGCCGTGCCCGATCGCAGCGGCACGCAATGCGTGGTGTCGTTCGAGCGGATGCGCGCCGTGCGCGCGTTCGATCCGGCCAATCGCAGCATCACGGTCGAGGCCGGCGTACGGCTGTCCGACATCAACCGTCTGGCGGGCGAAGCGGGGCTCTGCGTGCCGATCGATCTCGGCAGCGATCCGGCGGCCGGCGGCCTCGTCGGCGCGAACGCGGGCGGCAGCCGCCTGATCAAGTACGGCGACGTGCGCCGTCACGTGCTCGGCGTCGAAGTGGTGCTTGCGGATGAAGCCGGCACCGTGATCGACGCGCTCGCGCCGCTGCGCAAGCGCAACGCGGGCTTCGACGTCGCGCAGTGCTTCATCGGCGCGAATGGCGCGAACGGCCTCGTCACCGCCGTGTCGTTCGCGCTCGCGCCGCTCGAACGGTCGTCGTGCGCGGCGTTCGTCGCGTTCGCGTCGTACGACGCGGCACTCGCCGGCCTGCTCGCGTTCGAGCGCGCATTCGGCGAGTTGCTGTCGGCATTCGAGTTCATGTCGGCGGCGGCGGTCGGCTGTGTCGCCGCCGCGTTTCCGACATTGCGCGTGCCGTTCGAGGCCGACGCTGCAGCCTGCTACGCGCTCGTCGAGATCGCGACCGGCATGCCGGGGCTCGATGCGTTGCTCGAGGAACGCACCGTCGCGACGCTCGACGCCCTGGCGAACGAACGCGTCGTGCTCGACGCGGCGTGCGCGCCGGCGGAACGGTTCTGGCGGATTCGCGACGCGCTGCCGGCCGCGGTCGCGCAGGACGGCGTGCCGCTGTCGTTCGACGTGTCGTTTCCGCGCGGCGCGCTCGCCGGATTCGTCGCCGATGCCGAGCAGTGGCTCACCGCCGCGCATCCGCCGCTGCGCTGTCATGCGTTCGGCCATTTCGGCGACGGCGGCTGCCATCTCGTCGTGTCGATTCCGCATGCCGAAGCAGCACGCTACGGCGCGCTGCAGCAGGTGGCGCTGCGCGGCGCGCTGTACGACCGCGTCGTACAGGCAGGCGGCTGCTTCAGCGCGGAACACGGCGTCGGGCCGGTCAATATCGCGTACTACCGCAAGCACGTGCCGGCCGCGCAACGGCAGGTCGCATCCGCCATCCAGCACGCCGTCGACCCGCTCGGCCTGATCGGGCGGGTCCGTTACTGATGCACCGTTTCGACACCCCAAGGAAAATTCGCATGATGTCGCCACGCCCGCCCAGCCCCGCCGTCACCGCCGAGCCGGACGATTCATCGTCGGCGGGCATTCCCGCGCTGCCTGACTCAGGCGCGATGGTCAACGTGCGCGGCGTCGCGCATGTCATTGAATTGCCGCCGCGTGACCACGCGCGGCCGGCGTTGTGGCGCGAGCTTGCGCTCTGGCGCAACGATCGGTCGGCTGATGACGCATCGGACGGCGACGCCGAACCGGACGCGCCGCGGGGTTAGGTGAACGTTCGCGCCGCACGCAGAATCAGTTCGTCCCGTCGTACGTGACGATCTCGATCCAGTTCGCGCCCTTGCCGACCGGATACTTGCCGATCGCGTCGAGATGCCCGGTGTGGCCGTCGATCCGGTACACGGCCAGCGTCGGCGACAGCTGCCCCGCCGCGAGCAGATACTTGCCCGACGGATCGATCGCAAAACCGCGCGGCTGCCGTTCGGTCGCGAACGTGCCGATCCGCGCGAGCCTGCCCGATGTCGCGTCGACGCGATACCCGGCGAGCGTGCTCGACGTGCGCTCCGATGCGTACAGGAAACGCCCGTCCGGCGTCAGATGGAGATCGGCGCCCCATGGCTTGTCGCCGTGAAAATCGGGCGGCAGGATCGACACGGTCTGGATCGGCCGCGCATCGGCGCCGCCGTGCGACAGCGCGAGCACGTGCAGCTTGCCGTCGAGTTCGTCGATCAGGTACGCGAAGCGGCCGTTCGACGAGAACACGAAATGGCGCGGGCCCGACTTGTCGGGCAGCCGGTACGCGGGCGTCGTGTCGTCGGTCAGCATTCCCGTCGACGCATCGAACGGCAAGCGCAACCACGCATCCGCGCCGAGCACCGACGCGAACGCGTAGCGGCCGTCCGGCGACTGGCGGATCGCGTGCGCCATCGGGCCGGTCTTCACCGTCTGCCGCACGTCGCCCGCGACGCCGTCCGCGCCGATCCGGTTCACCGCGAGCAGGTTGCCGCCATACGACGCCGAGAACAGGTAGCGGCCCGACGCATCGGTCGACACGTACGCCATGCTGTCCGCGAGCGGCGCGCGGCCCAGCTCGATCAGCCGCCCGTCGAGCGGATTGATCGCGAAGCTGACGACGCGATACGGCGTCGAACGCAATGCCGCGTACAGGCGCCGATGATCGGGCGACAACGCCATCGGCATCACGGTGCCGTCGACCGGCACGGTTTCGATCGCGGTCAGCGCACCGTTCGCCGTGTCGACGCTGAACACCGAGATATCGCGGCTGTCGCTGTTCGACACGTACGCATACGTCGCCGCGTGCGCGAGCGAGGCCGCCATCGTCAACGCAGCAGCAGCCACGGCGCGCCGCAGGAGAGTCGTTTTCATGGAAGTGCCGGGAAGTGAAGAAAGGGAACCGCGCATGCAACCGCGGCGCCGGACCACCTCGGTCGTCCGGCGCCGCGACGGGCGAAACGCGCGCCGCAATCAGAACACCGCGTGCCCGCTGATCAGGCTCGGCAGCCACGTCGAGAAGAACGGCATGTACGTGACGATGTTGATCGCGCTGAAGATCGCGAGGTAGTACGGCCACGCCATCTTCGTCGTCTCGCCAATCGACACGTTGCCGATCGCGCAGCCGACGAACTGCACCGACCCGATCGGCGGGTGCACGAGGCCGAGCGAGCAGTTCAGCAGCAGCATGATCCCGAACTGCACCGGCCCGACGCCGCACGCCATCGCGATCGGCAGGAACAGCGGCGTCGTGATCAGGATGTGCGCGGCCATGTCGACGAACGTGCCGAGGAACACCTGGATGATGTTGATGTACAGCAGCATCAGCCACGGCGCCGCGGTCGACTGCTTCAGCAGCCCTTCGATCGCATCCGGAATCTCCAGGTACGACATCTGGAAGCGCAGCATGTTGGACACCGCGATCAGCAGCAGCACGACGCCCGTCGTGCGTGCCGCATGCGACAGCGCGCGGCGCAGCTTCTCGGCCGTCAGCGTCCGGTAGACCACCGCGGTCAGCACCAGCGAGTACACGACGGCGATCGCGGCCGCTTCGGTCGCGGTGGCGATGCCCTTCGCGACGCACACCAGGATGATCGCGATCACCATCAGCCCCGGCACCGCGCCGACGAAGCTGCGCAGCACCGCATACCAGCCGGGAAACCGCGGCAGCGCGGACGAGCCGTCCTCGCGGCGCGGATAGCCGTGACGCACGGCCTGCCAGTACGCGGCGGCGAGCACGAAGCCCATCACCCACAACACCGGCAGGAGCCCCGAGAACAGCAGGTCGCCGATCGACACGCCGCTCACCGGCTGGCCGTGCAGCATCCCGGTGATGCCCTGCGCGGCGAACGCGTAGATGATCATGTTGGTCGACGTCGGCATCAGCGCGCCGGCGAGCGACGCATGCGTCGTCACGTTGACCGCGTACGCGGCGCTGTAGCCTTCGCGCTTCATCAGCGGAATCACCACGCCGCCCATCGCCGACGTATCGGCGGTCGGCGAGCCCGACACGCCGCCGAACAGCGTGCACGCGACGACGTTCGCCATCCCGAGGCCGCCGCGGAAGTGGCCGACGGTCGCCTGCGCGAAGCGCAGGATGCGGTCGGCGATGCCGCCGTGCAGCATCAGTTCGCCGGAGAAGATGAAGAACGGCACCGCGAGGAACGAGAACGCGTTCATTCCCGAGATCATCGCCTGCATCGCGGTCGCGATCGGCAGACCTTCGACCATGTAGGTCAGCACGCATGCAATGCCGAGCGCGAACGACACGGGCACGCCGAGCACGAGAAATATCAGAAAACTGACGGACAGGATCGCGAGTTCCATGGCGTTATTGTCCCGACGAAGAACGACGAAGCGCGAGCAGGTGCTCGAGCGAGAAGAAGATGATCGCGACCGCCGCGGGCATCGTGATCAGGTAGCGCACGCCTTCGGGCAGCCCGATGATCGGGATGCGGTCGCCCATCGTCTCGACGGCCATGCTGCCGCAGCCGATCATGATCATGATCGCGAACGCGATCAGGCTCAGGTGCTGGATCGCGATGACCACCGTACGTGCCTTCGGCGACAGCCGGCGCACCAGCGAATCGAGGCCGATATGGCCGCCGTCGCGCACCTTCATCGCGGCGCCGAACATCGCGATCACGATCACGAGCAACAGCGCGATCGGCTCGACGAAATCCGGCGCGTTCTCGAACACGTAGCGCATCACGACCGCGTAGAACACCAGCACCGTGAGCACCGCGAGACACGACGACGCAATCACAGCCAGCACGCGGAACAGCACGTCGTTCACGCAGCGCAGCAGCGGCGCTGCATGCGGCCGCGCGGGCGGCGTGCCGTCCGGGGCGGCGGCCGACCCGCCCGCGGCCGCGCTGTTCAGGGAAGTGCGACGCGTCACTTGGTGGCCTCGATCTCGTCGACGATCTGCTTCATCTGCGGCGTCTTTTCATACTTGGTCCACAGCGGCTGCATCGCCTTCACGAACGCCGCGCGGTCGATCTGCGCGGCCGGCAGGATCTTCGCGCCGCCCTTCGTCACCAGTTGCTGCGCGGACGCCTCGCGCGCGGTCCACAGCTTCTGGTAGTACGGCACCGAGTCGGCCGCCGCCTTCCGGATCGCCGCCTGCTCCTGCGGCGACAGCGTGTCCCAGATCTTCTTCGAGAACACCAGCACTTCCGGCGTCATCGCGTGCTGCGTCTCCGAGTAATCGGGCGCGACTTCGTAATGCTTGGTTTCCTCGTACGACGGCAGGTTGTTTTCCGCCGCATCGACGAGGCCCGTCTTCAGGCCCGTATACACCTCGGCGAACGGCATCGGCGTCGGCGTGCCGCCCATCGCCCGGATCTCGTCGACCATCAGGTCGGACGGTTGCACGCGCACCTTCAGCCCCTTCATGTCGGCCGGCGAGCGCACCGGGCGCTTCGCGTAGATCGAGCGCGCGCCGCTCTCGTAGAACGTCAGCGCGATCATTCCCTTCGCGGTGAACGCATCGAGGATCTTCTGGCCGGCCGGGCCGTACATCGCCTTGCGGAAGTGATCGACGTCGCGGAACAGGAACGGGAACGACGGAATCAGCGACTCCGGCACGATCTCGTTGAACGATGCGCCGTTCACGCGCGCCATGTCGATTGCACCGATCCGCACCTGGTCGACGGTGTCCTTCTCGGAGCCCAGCGCGCTGTTGCCGAACACCTTGATCGAATCCTTGCCGCCCGTCTGCTTCGACAGCGCGTCGCCCATGAACTTCACGGCCATGTTGGTCGGGAAGTTGTCGCCGTGCACGTCCGCCGAGCGGAACACGCGCGCCTGCGCGGACATCGCGAAGCCGGCCATCAACGCGACGGCGAGGGCGGTACGGGAGCCGGTGAATCGGTGCTTCATGGTGAGTCTCCTGGATGGTCGATCGTTGTTGTGCGGCGATCCGTCGGCAGGCACCTGTTCATCTAGGCGCGTCGTTGAACCGCAGAGTCATACGTCGTATGACGTGTTGAGTGAATGTACGTCGGTTAACCGTTTAACTCACTTGGTGCATACCCCTATAACCCCGACTATCAAAGGCTTTTGGCGGAAATCGGGGAATCGCTTTCTCTGTTTATAGGTTTTTCAGCGAAACGTTTTCCGGAAACGGGTCGGCATGCGAACGGGGCGTGGTCGTCGCGGTTTCCTGACACTCGGCGGCCGTCTTTCGCTTCGTTTGCCATCGTTATAGGATGACTGACCACGAAATCGTCACGCCATCGCGATGCCATGAGCGCGCGCCGGCCTGCCTTCCGCGCGACGCGATTTCGCGTCCGCGGCGCTCCGCCCGGCGACCCCGCGTCGGCGACCGCATCCGCTCCGCCTCAGCCTGACCGGCAGCCCGTCTCCAGCCCGCACGCTCGCGTCGCGGAGCACGCGCCGCCCGAACGACCCGATACCAACCCGGCATCGCGCAGCCGATGCCTCTTCAGGAGATCTCCGTCATGACACTCCCCCTTTCCCGGCCCAATGCCCGGCCCAATGCCCGGCCGAACCGGCGCTCGCGCGCGCTCGGCCTGCTCGCCGCGCTGCTCGCCACCGCCGCGGCGCTCACCGCGTGCGGCGGCGACGATGCGAGTACCGGCGGCGGCGCGGCGTCCACCGCACCGCCCGCCACCAGCGTGTTCCAGGTCGGCACGACGACCGTCGACCCGAACCTGCCGGCCGAACCGGCGCTGCCCGCCGATACGCAGGTATGCAGCACGCTCGAAGCCGCCAATACGCTCGTGAGCCGCCCCGACGGCTCGCTGCCGCCGGAGGCCGACCCGTCGACGGCCGGCGTCGGCAAGGCCGTGCCTGCCGCGACGGCCAACCCCGATCAGGCGCGCATCCAGGCCGCGCTCGACGCGTGCGGCGCGGCGGTCGACGCTGAAGTCGGCGCGACGATCGCGGCGGCGGACGCCGCGGCCACCGCCGCGCAAAAGGCGGCCGCCGCGCCGAACGTGAACCTCGCCGGCGCGTCCGGCGAGGAGCT
>NZ_BCPP01000221.1:0-8081 GCF_016586125.1 Burkholderia sp. E168m23 | reverse complement strand
CGATCGTGCCCGAGCTCACGCCGGCGCCGGGCGAACTCGTCGTGCGCAAGACCGTGCCGTCCGCGTTCTTCGGCACGCAGCTCGCGCCGTGGCTCGCGCAGCGCGCGGTGCAGACGCTGCTCGTCGCGGGCGCCGTGACGAGCGGCTGCGTGCGCGCGAGCGTCGTCGACGCGATGTCGCACGGGTTTCGCCCGCTCGTGCTCGCCGATTGCGTCGGCGATCGCGCGATCGCGCCGCACGACGCGAACCTGTTCGACATGCAGCAGAAATATGCGGCCGTGATGCCGCTCGACGATGCGATCGCGGCAATCGATGCCGTGCAGGCACGCTGAACTGCCACGGCGCGCGGGTGGCTCCGGCGGTTCGGGCGGTTCGGGCGGCGTGAGCGGTGGCTACGCCCGCACCCGCGCGCCATTGACGCTGCGGTTTTGGCGACCTAGATTGACCGCATGCGCCGCCGCGCCGCGGCTTGCCGCCGTCTCGCGTGCGCCGCGCGCTGCCCGCACGCCGCCTTCGTCGTGGCCGGGCACCGGCCGCGCCTTCCTCGACAGGATCTCTCCCCCGTGAACCGCTCCGAACTGCTCGCGCACACCGGCTGCCTGACCGTGATCCGGTCACCGGCCCCGCCCGTGAAGCCGGCGCCCGGCCAGCCGGGCAGCCTGTCGTCGTACGTGCCCACGCTGCCCGAAGTGTTCGTCGCGATTCTCGACGACGGCCGCATCCTCGCGTTCAACGGACACGTCGATCTCGGCACCGGCATTCGCACGTCGCTCGCGCAGATCGTCGCCGAGGAACTCGACGTGCCGGCCGCGCGCGTGACAATGGTGCTCGGCGACACGGCCGCGACGCCGAACCAGGGGCCGACCATCGCCAGCGCGACGATCCAGATTTCCGCGACGCCGCTGCGCTGCGCGGCCGCGCAGGCCCGTCACGCGCTGCTGGCGCTCGCCGCCGAGCGGTTCGGCGTCGATGTCGAGCGGCTGAACATCGACGATGGATCGATTTCAGCCGATGGACAGGCGGTCACGTTCGCCGCGCTCGTCGCCGCACGGCGGATCGCGCTGACGCTCGACCTGAACACCCGCACGAAAGACCCCGCGCACTACCGGATCGTCGGCCGCGCGTCGCCGCGCGTCGACCTGCCCGCGAAGGCGACCGGCCAGCTCACGTTCGTGCACGACATGCGCGTGCCGGGCATGCTGCACGGCCGCGTCGTCCGGCCGCCGTATGCGGGCCACGACAGCGGCCCGTTCGTCGGCACGTCGCTGGTGGACGTCGATCGCGCATCGGTAGCCGACGTGCCGGGGCTCGTGGCCGTCGTCGCGCTCGGCGATTTCGTCGGGGTGTCGCCGAGCGCGAGGAGCACGCGATCCGCGCCGCGCGCCAGTTGCGCGTGACGTGGCGGCCGCTTCCCGCGCTGCCGCCGCTCGACGCGCCGGCCGCCGCGATCGCCGCCGCGCCGGCCACCCGCCGCGTGCTGCTCGACGAAGGCGATGTCGACGCCGCGCGAACGGAACCGGACACGCTCACGGTATCGCGCACCTATGCATGGCCGTTCCAGATGCACGGCTCGATCGGTCCGTCGTGCGCGCTCGCCGACTACCGCGCGCCCGGTGACGGGCGGATCACCGTGTGGTCCGGCACGCAGAACCCCGTGTCGCTGCGCTACGACCTCGCGACGCTCGTCGCGCGCGATGAGGCCGATATCGACGTCGTGCGGATGGAAGCGGCCGGCTGCTACGGCCGCAACGGTGCGGACGACGTGTGCGGCGATGCGCTGCTGCTGTCGCGCGCGGTCGGCCGCCCGGTGCGAGTGCAGTTGTCGCGCGCGGACGAACATCTGTGGGAACCGAAAGGCGCGGGCCAGTCGATGCAGGTGACGGGCACCGTCACGCGCGACGGCCGCCTGCTCGGCTACGACTTCACGACGCGCTATCCGTCGAACGACGCGCCGCTGCTCGCGGCGCTGCTGACCGGCGCGATCGCGCCCGCGCCGCGCGTGTTCGAAATGGGCGACCGCACGGCCGTGTCGCCGTATGCCAGCCCGCATCGTCGCTTCGTCTGCGAGGATCTCGCGCCGCTCGTGCGGGCGTCGTGGCTGCGCGGCGTGTCGGCGTTGCCGAACTCGTTCGCGCACGATGCGTTCGTCGACGAATGCGCGGCGCTGACCGGCGTCGATCCGCTCGCGTTCCGCATTCGCCATCTGCAGGACACGCGTGCGATCGAATTGCTGCAGGCGGTGGCCGAGCGCGCAGGGTGGACGCCACGCGTGCCGCGCCCGCCCGACGAACGCGACGAAGCACGGCTCGTGCGCGGCCGCGGGATCGCGTATGCGCGCTACGTGCACAGCCGCTTCCCCGGTTTCGGCGCGGCGTGGTCGGCCTGGATCGTCGACCTGAGCGTCGATCGCGTGTCGGGCGAGGTCCGCATCGAGCGCGTGACGGTCGGACAGGACACGGGCACGATGATCAACCCGGATGGCGTGCGCCACCAGATCCACGGCAACGTGATCCAGGTATTGAGCCGCACGCTGAAGGAGCGCGTGCGGTTCGCGGACGGCAAGGTCGCGTCGCGCGAATGGGCGAGTTACCCGATCCTGACGTTCGCGGAAGTGCCGGACGTCGACGTCGTATTGATGCCGAGGCAAGGCGAACCGCCGCTCGGGGCGGGCGAATCGGCATCGGTGCCAGGCCCGGCCGCAGTTGCGAATGCGCTGTTCGATGCCACCGGCGTACGGTTCTACGCGCCGCCCTTTACGCCGGAAACCGTGCGCGCCCGGCTACACGAGGCCGGCCGGCTGATGCGCGCCGACGCGGCAGCGCCCGTCACGACGTAGATGGGTCTGGGCCGCGCGCCACCCGTCAGGCATCGCCGTCTTCTTCCATCATCTTGCGCAGCAGGAACTGCAGTGCGACCCGTTCGCCGGGATTGAGCGCGCCGTACGTGCGCTCGGTCACCTGCCGCGCGAACGGCACCGTGCGGTCGATCAGCGCGAGGCCGGCCGCGGTCGCGCGCACGATCAGCTTGCGGCCGTCGTTCGGGTCGGGCAACACCTCGATCAGCGCGCGCGTCTTCAGACGCTCGACGACGCCGCGAATCGTCGCCTGATCGATCGCGGTCGCCTTGACGATGTCGTTCAGCGAACACGCCTGCCGCTCCTTGACCGCGCACAGCGTCACGAACTGCGCGGCCGTGAGATCCGAATCGGGAATCGCTTCCTGGAAAATCGAAACGTGCCGCTGATACGCGCGGCGCAGCAGATGCCCGACCTGGTCGTGAAAATCGTACGAATCCTTGGAAGACGCCATGAGAGTGCAAGCCCTTGCCTGCATGCAAATGAAAGACAAGCAGTGTACACCCTCAAATCGGCGTGGCCGGCGGCTGGCCGCTCGCGTCATTGCGGTGCATCAGGGTTCGCGGAATCGCATGCAAGCGGCGCGTGAGGCTCGTCCGATCCATGGCGGATCGCCAGCCCGTCACGGCGGCGTGCCGGCCAGCCGCACACCGTCGCGGCGGCTACCGCCCGCGCATGCGTGCGCTGCCGACGGCTTTCGCGCACACACTTCAATTTTGAGTGCATACGCACGAAATTCGTGCATGCCATCGCCTGTGCGCCCATCTTTTCAGCGCACACTCCATATCATCCAAAACCCCTTTGATAACACGGACTTTTGTCATGCAAACGCTTGCCTTAAGATGACCGCATACGTGCCTGTGCGCTTCGGTATTTTCTAGTGTGTACGCTACGTATTTGACGTGATATACAGACTCCAGTGCGCAGCGGAACGTCCCGCTCGCGACGATCGAGCCACCCATTCATCCGTCACACTCGAACAGGGGCAGTCCCATGTCTACCGCACACCCGAGCGCCGCCGTTTCCCCCGACGACGCGCCCCACGGCCCTCTCTATCGCAAGGTCACGCTGCGCCTCATCACCCTCTTCTGCCTGTGTTACTTCGCGGCCTATCTCGACCGCATCAACATCGGTCTCGCGAAGCTCCAGATGCTCGATGCGCTGAAGTTCAGCGACACGGTGTACGGCCTCGGCGCCGGGCTGTTCTTCGCCGGCTACATCCTGTTCGAAGTCCCAAGCAATCTGGTGCTGCAACGCGTCGGCGCGAAGCTGTGGATCGCGCGGATCATGATCACGTGGGGCCTGCTGTCGGGCGCGACGATGTTCGTGCACACGCCGGTGCAGTTCTACGTCGTGCGCTTCCTGCTCGGCGCCGCCGAAGCCGGTTTCCTGCCGGGCGTGCTGCTGTACCTGACGCAGTGGTATCCCGATGCACGTCGCGCACGGATCGTCGCGCTGTTCATGGTGGGCCTGCCGCTGTCGAGCATGATCGGCAGCCCGATTTCCGGCTGGATCATGCGTGCGTTCGAAGGCGCGCACGGGCTCGGCGGCTGGCAGTGGCTGTTCCTGCTCGAAGCGCTGCCGTCGGTGCTGCTCGGCTTCGCGGTGCTGCGCTGGCTGCCGAACGGCATCGAATCCACGCGCTGGCTGAACGCCGACGAGAAGCGGGTGCTGCGCGCGAATCTCGACGCCGATCCGTCCGGCAACAAGAGCCACGCGCTCGGCAAGGCGTTCTCCGATCCGAAGGTGTGGGCGCTCGGCCTGATCGACCTGTGCGTGCTGCTCGGCCTGTATGCGGTGAGCTTCTGGCTGCCGACGATCCTGCGCGACACCGGCGTGAAGGACGCATATCACATCGGCTGGCTGATGGTGATTCCGAACGCCGCCGCCGTGCTCGCGACGCTGTACTGCGGCGCCAGCTCCGATCGCGCACGCGAACGCCGCTGGCATATCGTCGTGCCGTTCATGGTGTCGGCCGTCGCGCTGGCGATCGCGGCTTCGTCGTCGCACGGCACGCTCGGCACGGTGCTGCTGTTCTCGCTGATCAACGCCGGCGCGGCCGCCGCGATGCCGGTCGTGTGGGCGCTGCCATCGACGTTCCTGAAGGGCTCGGCCGCCGCCGGCGGCATCGCGTTCGCATGCTCGATCGCGAACCTCGGCGGGTTCGGCAGCACCTATTTCATCGGCTGGCTGCGCGATACGTTCCATTCGCAAAGCGCGGGTCTGTATGGTTTCGCCGCGTGCATGCTGGTCGGCTGCGCACTCGCGCTCGCGTATCCGGCCCGGCTCGTGAACCGCTGACGTATCGCGCCGCGCGCGCAACGCTGCTTTTTTACAACCGTGCCGATTCGCGCGGTCTGCTCCCGCTCCTCGCGTCATCCCGCGCACGCCGCCACGCCGGCGCGTGCGCGCTTCCCCCGCCGCCGTTCGCCGCTTTTTCCTCGCACAGGCACACCGCTTGCGACATCCTCGCGCCCGCCATCCGGCGGACAGTCATCTGCCTTCCAACCGGCGCTGCGCCCCGCGCGATCCGTCACGCGGCGGTTCTGCATCGCAAGCAGGTTCCCTGAACGAGAGGACAACATGAAATCAATACGAACGATAGTGGCCCTGTGCTCGGTCATTTCCGTACTCGCGGCGTGCGGCGGCGGCGACGACGCCGGCACCGTACTCGGTATCTCGAAGCCGCAGGCGCGCTTCATCAACGCGGTGCCGGCCGGCCCGAACCTCGACTACTACCTGAACGGGAAGGTCGACCAGTCGGGCGTCGCCTACAAGGGTGTGACGCGCTATCACGACGTCGATTCAGGCACGCAGACCGCGAGCTACGACGTGTCGGGGACGACCACGACCATCGCGTCCCAGGCGTTCAGCGCCGCGAACGGCCACCACTACACGACGATCGCGCTGCCGAGCACGACGTCGCTGATCTCCGTCATCGACGACCCGTACGACAAGGGCCTGCTGTCGGACAAGGCGCGCGTGCGCAGCTTCAACGCATCGCCGAATGCGCAGAACGTGGACGTGTACGTCGTGCCGCCGGGCACCGACATCACGACGGTCAGCCCGACGATGGCGGGCGCCGCCTACCAGAATGCCGTACCGGCAACGACGCAGGATTCGGTCTACCTGAACGGCGGCACGTACCAGGTGGTCGTCACGACGGCCGGCAGCAAGTCGCCGATTCTCAAGACCGCGCCGGTCAGCATCGGCAACAACGCGGACTGGCTGCTCCTGACGATTCCGTCCGGCGGCGTCGGCGACGTGACGCCGAACGACATCCACGTGCTGGTCGCGCAGGGCAACGACGCCGATACGTCCGCGCAGGAGCTGGGGCCGCAGTAACGCAGCACGGGCCGGAAACGGTCGCGGCGGCCGGTGCGATTTGCACCGGCCGCCGCGTGTCGAATACCTCGAAGACCGGTATCAATCGCCGGTATCAATAGCCGCTATCAGTCGTCGGACCGTTCGAGGCAGATCACGTGCTCGGCACGCGTGCTGTCACCATGCTCGACATCGACGTCGCCGACATGACGCACCCGCCAGCCCGGCCGCGTCGCGATCTGCGGCATGTTGCCGGACGGCCTGCTCTCGATCCCGCCGAGCCCTTCGTCGGGCGTATCGACCGCTTCGTCGAGCGACGCGTTCGAATAGATCACGTTGTCCTGCAGCTCCGACGCGCCGGTACGCGCCTCCATGCCCTTGCCGTCGACGTCGACCGTGTTGTCGGTCATCGCCATGTTCGCGTTGTCGAGCGTGACGATCCGGCCGGCGGCCCGACGTACCGGGTCGCCGCTGTCGACCGCATGCGCGTCGACGTCGATCTCCGGCAGGCCGGTCGGCATTTTGCCGGCGACCGCTTCCGGCGTCAGCGGACGCCGCGCCACTTGCGCCGCCTGGGTCGCCGCGTCGGGCATGTCGCCGGCCGCCGGCGTCTTCACCGGGCTCTTCTCGATCTGTTCCCGCTGCTTTTCCGGGGTAGGGTTCGATTCCGCGTTCTGCATCGCACCTCCTTGCCCGGCCGGCGGACGCCGGCGTCACGCCGTCGCCGCCGGGCCGGAAATCGCTACAACGGTCCTTGCAAATCTTTCATGCGCACGGCCGCGCGCGCACGCCGTCCGGCGCGCGTGCCAGTGGGCACCGCACCTCAGCAGCGAACGGCGCGCTGACGCACCGTCCGCCCCGGCTATCCGCCGGCGGTCAGCCGCCGCTCGGCGCGGAGGCCGCACCCGGCAGGCTCGCGCCGGCGTCCGCCCCACTGCTCGGCGTGCCCGACGGTGCGGTCGAAGGCGCGGTGGAAGGCGCGGCCGACATGCCGCTCGCTGCGCTCGAATCTGAACTGGCCGCGCCGTTGTCGCCCTTCTTCTGGCAACCCGCGCCTGCCGCCAGGCCCGCGATCAGGATGCCGGCGAAGACGGCTCGCGATACGTGACGAATGGAATATCGCTGCATGACACCTCCGCTGATGTCGATGTGGATGGAACCCGTTCACTCGCAATTTGCATGCCGTTCCCCCCGCCGCCGCGGCCTGACGCGATTCATTCATTTTTCAAATGACGCCCAGCCGAATATTTAATTTCCCATCGTGGTAGCCGCCGCCCATACTCGCGAACAAATCCGAGACATAACGTCCACCGGGGCCCGGCCCGCGCCGCGTACGACACGCAGCCGGTTTCGTGCCCCGCACATGGAAGGAGACAACGGCGTGCAACTGGAAGCCATTCACCGCGCGGGCCTCGGGCTCGGCGCGGACGACGCATCGCATCGAACCGACCCGGCCGCGCGCGATCCCGCGCTGAGCCCGCGGCTGCACAACCCCGATCTCGCGCCGACCCAGGCCGAAGGCCGGACCTGGGGCCGCTACAGCATCTTTGCGCTATGGACCAACGACGTGCACAACATCGCGAACTACTCGTTCGCGATCGGGCTGTTCGCGCTCGGCCTGTCGGGCTGGCAGATGCTCGCGTCGCTCGCGATCGGCGCGGTGCTCGTGTACGGCTTCATGAACCTCACCGGCTACATGGGCCAGAAAACCGGCGTGCCGTTCCCGGTGATCAGCCGGATGAGCTTCGGCATCTACGGCGCGATGCTGCCCGCGATGATCCGCGCGGTGATCGCGATCGCATGGTTCGGTATCCAGACCTATCTCGCGTCCGTCGTGCTGCGCGTGCTGCTCACCGCGATCTGGCCGGGCCTCGCCGCGTTCGACCAGAATGCGATCTTCGGG
>NZ_BCPP01000220.1:0-8169 GCF_016586125.1 Burkholderia sp. E168m23 | reverse complement strand
GAGCAGCGCCTTCGTGTACGGGTGTTGCGGCACGCCGTACACGTCATGCCGCGTGCCGAACTCCATCACGCGGCCGAGATACATCACGAGCACGCGCTGGCTGATGGCCTTCACCACCGCCAGATCGTGCGCGACGAACAGATAGGACAACGACAGTTCGCGTTGCAGATCGCGCAGCAGGTTCACGATCTGCGCCTGGATCGACACGTCGAGCGCCGATACGGGTTCGTCGCAGATCACGAGCTTCGGCTCGCTGATCAGCGCACGCGCGATGCCGACGCGCTGGCACTGCCCGCCGGAAAATTCATGCGGATATCTCAGCAGGTGATGCGCGTTCAGACCGACGCGCTCGAGCATCGTGACCACGCGGCGGCGCACTTCGGCACGGCCGAGGCCGGCGTGGTGCGTGACGAGCGGCTCCGCGACGACCTGCTCGATCGTCATGCGCGGATCGAGCGACGCGAGCGGGTCCTGGAAGATCATCTGCACTTCGCGCCGCATCGCGGTGCCGCGCAGGTGATCCGGCGCCACGGCCTGGCCGCGCCATTTCACGGTGCCGGCCGTCATCGGCACGAGGCCGATCAATGCGCGCGCCAGCGTCGACTTCCCGCAGCCCGATTCGCCGACGAGCCCGACCGTCTCGCCGCGCTTCACGTCGAACGACACGCCGTCGACCGCGCGCAACGTGCCTTTCGGCGACCACGGATAGCCGCCCAGCGGCACGCGGAAATGCACCTTCAGATTCTCGACGGACAGCAGCGTGTCGTCCGTCGCGCCGGCTTGGCGGCGTTCATCGACGCTCATCGCAGACCTCCCGTCAGATCGGCCACGGGCCGGTGGCACGCGCGCACCGCGCCCACGGCGCCATAGGTTTCGAGCGCCGGGCGAGCAATGCCGCAGCGTTCTTCCGCATAGGTGCAGCGCTTCGCGAACGCGCAGCCGGCCGGCGCGGTGCCGGGCATCGGCGGGTTGCCGGGGATCGCGACGAGCGGCGCATCGTCCGCGTCGGTCAGGCGCGGCAGCGCGTTGAGCAGGCCGATCGTGTACGGATGCGACGGCGCCGCGAAAATCGAGTCGGCCGGCGCGTATTCGACGGTGCGGCCCGCGTACATGACCATCACGTCGTCGGCGAGGCCGGCGACCACGCCCATGTCGTGCGTGATCAGCACGATCGCGGTGCCGCGCTCGCGGTTCAGCTCGCGCAGCAGGTCGATGATCTGCGCCTGCACGGTCACGTCGAGCGCGGTGGTCGGCTCGTCGGCGATCAGGATTTCCGGCTCGGAGAGCAGCGCCATCGCAATCATCACGCGCTGCCGCATGCCGCCCGAAAACTCGTGCGGATACATGCGGATGCGGCGCGCCGCGTCGGGAATGCGCACCGATTCGAGCGCCTCGATCGCGCGCTTGATCGCTTCCTTGCGCGACAGCTTGCGATGCAGCTGCAGCGTCTCGGTCATCTGCCGCTCGATCGTCAGGAACGGATTGAGCGACGTCATCGGGTCCTGGAAGATCATCGCGATCCGGTCGCCGCGCACCGCGTTCAGCGCGCGCGTATCCATGTCGAGCAGGTTGTCGCCGCGGTAGCGCGCGGTGCCGGTCGTCGTGCCGTTGCCGGCCAGCAGGCCGAGCAGCGCCATCACGGTCTGGCTCTTGCCCGAGCCCGATTCGCCGACGATGCCGAGCGTCTTGCCGGCTTCGAGCGAGAACGACACGCCGTTGACGGCGTCGATCGGCGGCGCATCCTTGCGCGTGAAGCGCACGCCGAGGTTTTCTACTTCCAGCAGAGCAGCCATTTCAGCGATCCTTCGGGTCGAGCGCGTCACGCAGGCCGTCGCCGACGAAGTTCACGCAATAGAGCGTCACGCACAGCATGACGGCCGGGGCCAGCAGCAGCCACGGCATCGATTCCAGTTTCTGCGCGCCATCCTGGATCAGCACGCCCCAGCTCGTCATCGGTTCCTGCACGCCGAGGCCGAGGAACGACAGCACCGATTCGGTCAGCACGATGTTCGGCACCGAGACCGTCGCGTACACGACGACCACGCCGAGCAGGTTCGGCACGACGTGACGCAGCACGATCGACGCCGGCGACACGCCGATCGCGCGCGCCGCGTCGACGAACTCGCGATTGCGCAGCGACAGCGTCTGGCCGCGCACGACGCGCGCCATGTCGATCCACGAGAACGCGCTGATGGTCAGCACGACCAGCATGAACGAGCGGCCGAACAGGGTCATCATCAGGATCGCGATCAGCAGGTACGGGATCGCGTACATCATGTCGACGACGCGCATCATCACGGAGTCGACGCGGCCGCCCGCGAAGCCCGCGGTCGCGCCCCACGCGACGCCGAACAGGCCCGACACGAGCGTGCCGAGCAGGCCGACCTCGATCGATACGCGGCCGCCGATCAGCGTGCGCACGAGCAGGTCGCGGCCGAGCTCGTCGGTGCCGAACCAGTGCTGGTTCGCCCAGGTCGGCGGCAGGCTGATCGAGCCCCAGTCGCTCGCGGCGGGATCGGCCGCGAGCAGCCACGGGCCGACGAAGCAGGCGAGCGTGATCAGCGCGAGCAGCACGAGGCTGAACAGCGCCGCGCGGTTGTGAAGGAAGCGCGCGAACGCCAGCTCGAGCGGCGAGCGCGAACGCGGCGGCGAATCGGTCTGCACGGGCAGGCCGACGACGGGAGTGGTCGGGGTCATCGCTGTGCCTCGCTCAATAACGGATGCGCGGATCGAGCCACGCGTACGCGAGGTCGACCAGCAGGTTGAACAGCACCGCGCAGACGGTCGTCAGCACGACGAGGCCGAGCACCAGCGTGTAGTCGCGGTTGATGGCGCCGTTCACGACGAGTTGCCCGAGGCCCGGCAGCGCGAACACCGATTCGGTGACGACGGCCGCCGTGATCGACGTGATGCAGACCGTGCCGAACAGCGACACGACCGGCATCAGCGCGGGCTTGAGCGCATGGCGCAGCACGATCGTCGAGCCGGGCAGGCCCTTGGCGCGCGCGGTGCGGATGTAGTTGCTCGACAGCGTCTCGATCATCGAGCCGCGCATCACGCGTGCGAGCAGCGACACGTTGATGAGGGTCAGCAGCGCGATCGGCAGCAGCCGGTACCGCCAGCCGCCGTCGCCCCAGCCGCCGGCCGGCAGCCAGCCGTTGCCTTCCGACGTCTTCAGCAGGATCGCGAAGATCCACACGAGCACGGGGCCGAGCACGAACGGCGGCACGACGTTGCCGAAGTTGCCGATCAGCATCACGAAACGATCGATCACGCTGTCGCGGCGCACGGCCGCGACGGTGCCGAGCAGCACGCCGAGCACGATCGAGATCGGGATCGACACGCCGCCCACGCCGAGGCTCACGGGCAGCGCCTTCTTCACGAGATCGTTCACCGACCAGTCGACGTAACGAAACGACGGGCCGAGATCGCCGTGCAGCAGCGAGCCGAGATACAGCAAGTACTGCTTCCACAGCGGCTCGTCGAGGTGGTACTTCGCGTTCAGGTTCGCGAGCGTCGCGGCGGACAGCTGCTTCTCCGTATCGAACGGGCCGCCGGGCGTGAAATGCAGCAGCAGGTAGCAGACGGTGATGACCGCGAGGATCGTCGGCACCGCCCACAACGTGCGCCTCAATGCGTAGGCCAGCATGATCGCTCCGCTCAGTGCTTGATCAGGTACATGTCCTGCGAAGCACGCATGTCGATCACGTTCTTCAGCGAATAGCCACCGACGTAGGACTTCACGAGACGGTCGGCCGAGTACTGGAACAGCGGCACCATCGGCGTGTCCTTCATCGCCATGTCGTGCGCCTGCGTGAGCAGCGCGGTGCGCGCGTTGTCGTCGAGCTTCTGGTTGCCTTCCTCGACGAGCGCGTCGACCTGCTTGTTGCAGTAGCCGACGGTGTTCTGCGAGCTGCCGCAGCGGATCAGGTCGAAGAACGTCATCGCGTCGTTGTAGTCGGCGAACCAGCCGTCGCGCGCGATCTGCACCTTGCCGTCATGCCGCTGCTTCATCAGCACCTTGAACTCGACGTTCTCGAGCTTCGTGGTGACGCCGAGCTTCGTACGCCATTCCGATGCGGTGAACAGCGCGACCTTCTTGTGCAGGTCGTTGGTGTTGTACGTGAGCGTGAACGACAGCGGCTTCGCATCCGAATAGCCGGCCTGCTTCAGCAGGTCCTTCGCGGTCGCGATGCGCTTGGCCATCGGCCACGACGCCCATTCCGGCGTGAATGGCTGCACGCCCTTCGTGCCGTTCGGCATCAGCCCGTACATCGGCTTCTCGCCGGCCTGCGTGAGCTTCGACGTCAGCACGTCGCGATCGATCACCATCGACAGCGCCTGGCGCACGCGCTTGTCCTTCAGCGCCGCGTCGCTGTTGTTCAGGTAGTAGTAGTAGGTCGCGAGCTGCAGGCCCGGGCGCAGTTCGGCGCCGAACTGCTTGCTGACCTGCTGGAAGATGCCCGACGGGATCGAGTAGCTGTAGTCGATCTGGCCGGCCTGGTACATGCGCATCGCGGTTTCGTCGCTTTCGATCGGCAGGTACGTGACCTTGTTGATCACCACCTTCGACGCGTTCCAGTACTTCGCGTCCTTGGTCGCCACGATGCGGTTGTTCGGCTGCCAGTCGACGAGCTGGTACGCGCCGTTGCTGACCAGGTTGCCGGGGCGCGTCCATGCGTCGCCAAACTTCGTCACCACGTCCTTGTTCACCGGCGCGAGCGGCGCCATCGCGGTCAGTTCGGGGAAGAACGCGACGGGCACGTCGGTCGTCACTTCCAGCGTGTACGGGTCGACCGCGCGCACGCCGAGCGTGGTCGGCGCGGCCTTGCCGGCGATGATGTCCTTCGAGTTCTTGATGAACTCGACGAGGATCGTGTATTTCGAGCCCGTCTTCGGATCGACGAGGCGCTGCCACGAATAGACGAAATCGGCGGCCGTCACCGGCTGGCCGTTGCTCCACTTCGCGTCGTGGCGAAGCTTGAAGATCCACGTCTGCGGCGTCTTGCGCTCCCACGACAGCGCGACGCCCGGCACGACCTGGCCGGCCGCGTCGATGCGCGCGAGCCCTTCGAACAGGTCGAGGCCGATCGTGTTGCCGGTCCACGATTCGATGTGCGCCGGGTCGAGCGACTCGACTTCGGCCGGCACCTGTCGCGTCAGGTCCTGTTGGGGAGCGAGTGCGACGTTCGACGGAACGGTCACGGCGTGGGCGACGGGCGTCGTCAGGGCGAGCGCGGCCAGCACGGCCGACATGGCATGCAAGGATTTCATCGTGGCAGTCTTGAGAAGGTTGTTCGGTGAGCGTCGCGCGGCGGATGCCGCGGATTACGCGTGAGACGCTGACGGGCGCAGCGATTGAGGAGGCCCGTGATTCTCGTATTGCATGTTAGTATTCCTTACATTTCTTTCGACAGGCATTCCGTCGAATGAAACGAAGGAATACCCGTGCGTTAGAACAGTCGCGGCGTACCGACCCAGACCACCACCGACTCGATCTTCGCGGTGTTGACCCAGCTGTGCGGCACCGTCGACTGATAGTGCGAACTGTCGCCGGCCTGCAGGACGAACGTCTTGCCTTCCAGCGTCAGCGACACTTCCCCTTCAATCACGTACAGGAACTCCTCTCCTGCATGTGTCGTCACCTCGGACCGTTTCTGCCCCGGCGGCATCCTCACGAGGATCGCCTCAAGCTGGCGCCCTTCGGACACGTTCGTCAGCCTCGCGAACAGGTTCGCCGAATCGGCAAACCCGAAGAAGCGCAACTGATCGCCTCGGCACACCGAGCGTTCCTCGCTCGGCGTATCCACGAAGTACTGCACCGTCACGCCGAGTGCGTGGGCAATACCGGCCAGCGACGTCAGTGACGGCGACGCGAGCCCGCGCTCGACTTGAGACAGAAACGGCTTCGAAATCCCCGCGGCGGTAGCGGTGTCGTCGAGCGTGCGCTTCAGACGTTGGCGCAACGCGCGAATCTTGCTGCCGAGTGCGACAGCGTCTGCCGATCGCGAGTTTTCAGTGGGGGGAACCATAGCAGGCCGAAAAGTGGTCGTCAAAAAATGTTTGATGGAAAGTAACTAAGTTAATTGGAGATAGCTTAATCTTCGGGTTCGTACACGCCTTCGGCGTTGAGCCCGGTGCACTAAACAGGGCCCGAAGCGCACGAAACGACGCGCTATCTTGCCAGACTCGCAGGCTTCACAGGCAAGCTGCAAGCGGCTCTCCGGGAATTTGCGGAGAACCGGCGTCAAGCTTACAGGTAGATGATGAGACAAATGTTCCTGAAAGCTGCTGCCATATCGGGAGTTTCCCTAAGTGGCGCGGACCCGACGCACCGGACCGGCAAACGTTACCATTCGCGCGCCGGTCGGGGCCGCGCTCCGCCTTCCCAGGTGGAATCCGACCCCGGCCCGGGCTAACCGCCCGACTGCTCCATCGCCGACGCAAGCCTACCCGGCCTCAGTGCTCCGGCGCCAGTTCGACCCCCAAGGCGACGCGCGATCCGCGCCGTCCGTTTCAAACGAGATTGATGATGCACGCACCTGTTTCACAGACCCGATCGTTTACGACGGTCTTCCTCATCGAAATGTGGGAGCGCTTCGGCTACTACGGCATGGCCGCGCTCCTGGTCCTCTTCATGGTCGACCGGCTCGGCTTCACCGACAGCCACGCGAACCTGACCTGGGGTGCATTCACCGCACTCGTCTACGCCGCGCCGTCGATCGGCGGCTGGATCGGCGACAAGGTGCTCGGCGCCCGCCGCACGATGATCATCGGCGCGTCCGTGCTGTGCGCCGGCTACCTGATGCTCGCGGTGCCGAACGATCACCTCGCGTACATGTACGCGTCGCTCGGCGTGATCGTCGTCGGCAACGGCCTGTTCAAGGCCAACGCAGCGAACCTCGTGCGCCGCATCTACGAAGGCGACGACGCGCGCATCGACAGCGCGTTCACGATCTACTACATGGCGGTCAACATCGGCTCGACGGTGTCGATGCTCGCGACGCCGTGGATCAAGGATCACTGGGGCTGGCACACCGCGTTCGCGGTCTGCTGCGGCGGCATGCTGCTCGCGATCCTCAATTTCATGCTGATGCACCGCACGCTCGCGCACGTCGGCTCGCAGCCGGACGACGAGCCGATCCGCTGGAAGCGCCTCGGCGCGGTCGCGGCCGGCGGCGTCGCGCTCGCGCTGATCACGCTGTACGTGCTGCAGCACAAGCAGCTCGCGGTCGCCAGCGTGTGGATGGCGGCATTCGCGATCCTCGCGATCTTCGCGTACATGATCGCGAAGTCGGAGCGCTCGGAGCGCGCCGGCCTGATCGCGGCGCTCGTGCTGATCGGCCAGGTGATCCTGTTCTTCATCTTCTACGTGCAGATGTCGACGTCGCTGACGCTGTTCGCGCTGCGCAACGTCGACCCGCGTTTCATGCTGTTCGGCACGACGCTGTTCACGTGGAGCGCCGCGCAGTTCCAGGCGCTGAACCCGATCTGGATCATGCTGCTGAGCCCGGTGCTCGTGTGGGTCTACAACGCCGTCGCGAAGGGCGGCCGCGACCTGCCGGTCGCCGCGAAGTACGCGCTCGGTTTCGGCGCGGTGGCAGCCGGCTACCTGGTGTTCACGATCAGCGGCCGCTACGCGGTCGACGGCCGTGTGTCGTCGTGGTTCATGGTGTGGGGTTACGGCCTGTACTCGCTCGGCGAACTGCTGGTGAGCGGCCTCGGCCTCGCGATGATCGCCCGCTACGTGCCGGCGCGCATGAGCGGCTTCATGATGGGTGCGTATTTCGTCGCGACGGGCGTGTCGCAGTATCTGGGCAGCGTCGTCGCAAACTTCGCGCAGATGCCGTCGCACGAACTGCCGGCCACCGAGTCGCTGCCGCTCTACCTGTCGCTGTTCGAGAAGCTCGGCTGGCTCGCCGCGATCGGCATGCTGCTCGCGCTGCTGCTGCTGCCGCTGATGAACCGCCTGTCGCGCCAGCATCAGCGCTGCACGGAAGAGCGCCGCGAAGAAGCGTTGCAGGCGCAAGCAGCGGCCGCCGCGCAGTAAGGACTATCCCTCGGCGTGCGGCGTGCACGCCACATTCTCCCGCCAGAAACGCGAACGCGTCCTACACTGGTTGCAGACAACGCATCCGCGTCGCGAGATGCGCACTGGCGGGAGAACAC
>NZ_BCPP01000219.1:0-8181 GCF_016586125.1 Burkholderia sp. E168m23 | reverse complement strand
GCGGCGGCAGCGCGTCGGCCGGCGGCAGCGCGAGCGTCACGTCGACCGGGTAGCCGCCGCGTTCGAGAATGGCGGCCATGTCGTCGAGCGTCGCGGCGAGGGGTGTGGCGAACGCATCGGGCAGCCGCGCGTCCGGCTCGCGATCGGCCAGCGCGACGCCGACCATCAGCGCGGTGCTCGACGCGATGGCCTGCCGCAGCGCCGCGAAGTCGGCGGCGCTCGACGAGCCTTCGAGCTTCGACAGCTTGAGCCACGTGAGCAACTGCTTGTCGCCTTCGCGCAGGCTCGCGTCGAACGCGGCACGTGCGTCGTCGTCGCCGCGCAGGCGCCGTGCGGCGAGCCGCAGCCGCTTCGCGAGCTGCGCGTGCGCAAGCTTGCGCGGCGACGGCGCGATCAGCAGGTTGACGACGATCGCCACGCCGACGGGGATCGCGATCGTCAGCCAGATATACAGCAGCGCGCGGGTGGCGGCTTCACCGAACGGCGCGAGGCCGAGCTGGTCGAGCCCGAAGCCGACGATCATCGCGAGGATCGCGCCCACCGGGCGCAGCTTGCTGGCGGAAGTCAGATACAGGAGGGCGACCGACAGCACGGCCATGCACGCGACCCGCAGGATCGAATAGTCGATGCTGAAGATCGCGATGCCGAGCACGAGTCCGATCACGATCGTGACGATCAGCAGCAGCGCGGCCGCGAGCACCACGCTCGTCACGCGGTCGGCACGGATCATGAAGAACACGACGTACGCGGACAATGCGGCTTCGGGCGTGCCGTACGCGGCCGTCACGAACGCGGTCAGCGCGCAGATCAGCGCGACGCGCACGGCGATCGCCGCGCGCCCCGGAAACGGCGCGAGCAGCCGCAGGACTTCGCGCGGGCCCGGCGCGCGAACCTCAGCGGCAGGCTGAGCCATGCCGGACCTCGACGATCGCGCTCGCGCCGACACGCACGAGCTTGCCGTCGGGTTCGTCGAGCTTCACGCGCACGGGGAAGCGCTGCGCGACGTGCACCCAGTTCACCGAGTTCTGCACGATCGGCAGCGAGCGCGGCAGGTTGATGCGCGCGCTGTCCGCGATGCCGGCGCCAATGCCGACGACCTTGCCCGTCAGCGGGCGGCTGCGGTCGATCATCGAGTAGACGGTCGCGCAGTCGCCGACCGCGATGCGATTGAGCGACGTCTCGCGGAAATTGCCGACCGCGAACCATTCGCTCGCATCGATCAGCGTGAAGATCGACTGGTTCGGCGCGAGGGTTTCGCCGGGCAGCACGCTCAGGCCGGTCACGAGCCCGTCGTGCGGCGCGCGCACGACCGTATCGTCGAGCGCATGCTGCGCGCGGGCCAGCGCGGCTTCGCGCGCATGCAGCGTCGCGATCGCGTCCGCGTCGTCGCCGATCGTCTGTGCGGACGCGCGCTGCTGCTCCTGCGCCTGCGCGAGCGACACGGACGCGTCGCGCTGGCGCACCTTCGCCTGGTCGAACTGCTGCGCGCTGACGTAACCCTGCGCGGCGAGCGGCGCGAGCCGGTTCACGTCGCGCGTCGCGAGATCGTAGTTCTGCGTCGCGCGCTTGACCTGCTCGGCGGCGACGGACGCATTCGAGCGCTCGCCGATCAGCGAACGGCGGCGCGTGTCGAGCGACGCGCGCGCGAGTTCGAGGTCGGCCTGCGCCTGCGCGACGGTCAGCCGGTACGGCACGGGATCGATCACGTACAGCAGGTCGCCTTTCGCGACGCGCTGGTTTTCATGCACGGCGAGCTGCACGATGCGACCGCCGACCGGCGACGCGACGTGCACGACGTCCGCGTCGATCGACGCGTCGTCGGTGGACGGGTAGGCGGTCGTGCGGTGGTACGCGTACGCGAGCGCCGCGATGCCGAGCGCGACGATCGCGAGCGCGATCACGCGGCCTTTGACGGAGGGGCGGGCGATGCCGGCGGCCTTCATGCGAACGGCCCCGTGCCGGTGAGCCACACGATCACGGCGACCACGAGCCCGATCGCGGTGCAGACGGCGAGCTGGTAGGGCACCGTCGCGGCCCAGCCGGTCGCGACGAACACGCGATGCGCGACGATCGCGCCGACGACGCCGACGATCGCGCTGACGAGCCACAGCGGGAAGTACGCGCCGAACAGCACGTAGGACGGTGCGCCGCGCGATGCGCAGCCCGCGAGCGGCAGGGCGGGCGCCAGCACGGCGGCGACGCGCAGCGGCGCGCGCGGCGTTGTTTTTCTCATGGTGTGACGAGCTCGACGTTTGGGGGTGGATGCCGGGCGCGGCGCAATGCGAATCGTCGCCGCGACGACGATTCCAGGATACGGAGCCGATCATAAATCAGCGCGATGCGGATCGCCAGCGATCCGGCATACGATTACGGCACGGGTCGTGGCCGTGCCGGGGCCGCGCCGTCGCTCATGCCGGACGGTCCGGCGGTGCGTGTCGGCAGCGATGATCGGGCCGCCGCGATTCTGCCAGCACCCGCTCGCGTAGGGTTGCTAACGGACTGTAAAGGATCGTCAGACGAAAAGCGCGCAGTGGAATTTGCCATGCCGACGCAGCGGAATCGGCGCGCAAACCGCCGATTGCCGCTCGAACGCATGCGAATCCGGTCAGTCCGGTCGCTCGCGCGCATCCTCGACGAGCAGGTCGACGAGATCGCGCGCGAAGCGCGGCAACGCATCGAGATCGGCGACGCAGATCTGCAACTGGCGCTCGGCCCAGTCGTCCTCGAGCGCGACGAGGCGCAGCGCCATCGTCCTCGCATGGCGGCGCGCGGTGCCTTCGGGCAGCACGCCGACGCCGACGTTCGCCTCGATCATCCGGCATGCGGTTTCGAAGTTGCTGACCTGGATGCGCCAGCGCAGCGTGCGCTGCACGTCGGCGGCCGCGCGCTTCAGGAAGGTGTGGATCGCGCTCGCCTCGGGCAGGCCGATGAAGTCGTGGTCGAGCGTCGCGACGAACGGCGTCGACGCCAGGCTGGCGAGCGGATGCCCGAGCGCGGTCGCGAGCACGAGACGGTCGCGCCGGTACGGCATCGCCTGCAGCCCGTCGGTGCACACGTCGCCGGCGACGATGCCGATGTCGATCATGCCGTCCTGCACCGCGCGCACGATGTCGGGGCTCAGCCGCTCCTGCATGTCGATCGTCACGTCCGGATGGTTGACGAGATAGTGACGCAGTACGCCCGGCAGGAACTCGCTCATCGCCGTGGTGTTCGCGAACACGCGCACGTGGCCTTTCACGCCCGACGCATATTCCTGCAGGTCGCCGGTCAGTTGCTCGAGCTGGCGCAGCACGCGGCGCGCATGCGCGAGCAGCGTGTCGCCCGGCGCGGTCAGCGTGACGCCCTGGCTCGTGCGGCTCAGCAGCTTCACGCCGACCTGCTCCTCGAGGTGCTTGATGCGGGTGCTGGCGGCCGGCACCGACAGATGCGCGCGTTCGGCGCCGCGTGTCAGGCTGTTCGCTTCCGCGATGTGCGTGAAAAGTTTGAGGTCGACGATATCGAAGCGCATGGACGTGGCGGCGGGAGGATGGCCGATTATCGCGCGAAGCCGCACGGCGCTGCACCGTCGGCGGCGACCCGTCGTCGCGACCGGGATCTGTGTACCATCGTGCGTAGGGCGCGACACGCGGCACCTGGGCATTACGGCCCGTGCGCCGCGTGCCGCGGATGCGGTCGTGCAACGAAGGTGAACGTTTCATGCGAAGTTTCTTTGTCCGGTTCATTGCAATCGGCGTGCTGTTCCATCTGTACGTCGGGATGCGGATCATTCCCGATGCGTTCGCGTCGCCGCTCGCGCGTACGATCGCGGCGCTCGTGCTGGCGAGTTTCGTCGTCTTGATTCCGGTCGGCATGTTCTCGCGCCGCTTCGACGAAGGCTGGGCGGCGACGCTGGTCGGCTGGGCCGGCGCGCTCGTGATGGGCTTCTTCTCGTCGCTGCTGGTGCTGACGCTCCTGCGCGACTTCGTGCTGCTCGGCGTGCTCGTGTGGCGGCATCTCGGCCATGACGGCGCATGGCCCGGCGCCGCGCCCGACACGGCGCTCGGCGTGCTGGCGGCCGCGGTGCTCGTGACCGCGATCGGGTTCGTCGGCGCGCGCCGTACGGCGGCGGTCAAGCGCGTGTCGATTCCGGTCGCCGGGCTGCCGGCCGCACTCGACGGGCTGACGATCGTGCAACTGTCCGATATCCACGTCGGGCCGACGATCAAGCGGCCCTACATCGAGCGGATCGTGCGCGCGGTCAATGCGCTCGACGCCGACCTGGTGGTCGTGACGGGCGATGTGGTGGACGGCTCGGTCAAGCGCCTGCGCGAACACACCGCGCCGCTCGGCCAGATGCGCTCGCGGCACGGTACCTTCCTCGTGACGGGCAACCACGAGTACTACGCGGGTGCGCATGCATGGATCGACGAGTTTCGTCGTATCGGGCTGACGGTGCTGCTGAACGAGCACGTGTTGATCGAGCGCGGCGGCGCGCGGGCGGTGCTCGCGGGCGTGACCGACTTCACGGCGGGCGGCTTCGATCCCGCGCATCGCAGCGACCCCGCGCAGGCGCTGGCCGGTGCGCCGCGCGACGTCGGCACGAAGATCCTGCTCGCGCACCAGCCGCGCAGCGCGGAAGCGGCGAGCCGCGCGGGCTTTACCGTGCAGTTGTCGGGGCACACGCATGGCGGCCAGTTCCTGCCGTGGCCGCCGTTCGTGCGGTTGCAGCAGCCGGTGGTCGGCGGGCTGAACCGCTTCGGCGACATGTGGCTGTATACGAGCCGCGGTACCGGCTACTGGGGGCCGCCGAACCGCTTCGGCGTGCCGTCCGAGATCACGCTGATCCGGCTGACGCGCGGCTAGCGGATGGCCGGGAGGCGTCCGTCACGCAATACGAACGCGTATCGCGGTGCACGGCAGGTTTTTCGGCGGCTTTCTTTCAGCAGGGAATGGCAGCGCATGGCGGCGCGCGGCGCCGTTGGCTAGTATGCAGACATGCCTCGTTTGCTTCGTTCCTTGCCCGTTCCTGCCGACATGTCGACGCCCGATCTCTTCGCTGATACGCCCGCGCCCGACGTGGACTGGTACCCGGACTGGCTTGCGCCACCCGCCGCGGACCACGCGCTGGCCGCGCTGATCGACGAGGTCGCGTGGCGACAGGACACGATCCGCACGCCGCGCGGGCGCATTCCGTTGCCGCGGCTCACCGCGTGGCAGGGCGAGCCTGATGCCGTGTACGTGTACTCGGGGATCCGCAACGTGCCCGAACCCTGGACGCCGGCCGTGCTCGGGCTGAAGCACGCGGTCGAGGCGACGTGCGGCGTGGGTTTCAACAGCGTGCTGCTCAATCGCTACCGCAACGGGCTGGACAGCCTCGGCTGGCACGCGGACAACGAACCCGAACTCGGCGACGCGCCGGTGATCGCGTCGGTGAGTCTCGGCGCGATGCGCGTGTTCGATCTTCGCCATCGCGAGACCGGCGTCACGCATGCGTACCGCCTCGTGCATGGCAGCCTGCTCGTGATGCGCGGGCGCACACAGGCCGAATGGCAGCACCGCGTGCCGAAGGCGCCGGGCGTGCAGGGCGAACGCGTCAACCTCACCTTCCGACGCGTATCGATCGCGGCCGGATAGATCGCGCCCCCGTTTCGGTGATTCACGAAAGGCCAATGCAAGCAATCGGTTGCGCGTGCGGCACGTTGCCGCACGAATTCAATGCAGCGTGTCCGGCCGGGCGCTCAGGCCCGTCCCGCAAGGCTTTCAGGTAGATTCGATCGACCGCCCGGTTTCGATAGGTGAGTGAAACCTCTGATGGTGCGTCGCAACAATTATTGACTACACTGAGGAATGGCACAAACGCGTCGGCAGGCCGGCGCGATCCTTTCGACATGCCTCCATGCGTTGCCGACGTAGCGCGCAACGGGGCAGGAGCACAACGCGTGACCGTACTCGACCCTTCCTTCGAACCCTCGCTACACGTCTTCGAGCAAGACGGCGGATGGCAATGGGCGCTGACGGTGAAGCGGGCGACCGGCGTCGGCGTGAAAGTCGTGGCGTTCAGCCGCGAAGGCTTTCGCGGCGAAGCCGAGGCATACGCCGCCGGCCAGCTTGCCCGCGCCGAATATGACCACGCCGTGACGGCCTGACGCCGTCGCGGCGATCCCGCCCGAGGATCGTCTTCCTCCGTGCCGTCCGTTGCCGGACGGTGTGTCCCCGACTGTTTCTCATTTCTGGTTTTTCGTTGGCGGTTTTGCCGCGCCAATTGGTTCGTGCGGTTCGATGTTGAAGCATCGCGCCGACTCCGACACGCGTAGCGGAAGCCTGTGCGCGGGTTTGCGACCTCCCGGGCAAAGCGCGAACCCCGTATGGCGGAAGCGCGCCTGGAAAATGCCGAGCCATATCGTAATAAGATATGACGTTATCGCATCCGCAGGACGATGACGTCCCGCATTCCTGAAAGGAGCTATCCGTGCAACTCACCCAGTTAGGCGGGCATGTCGCCCAATCCGGCATCGCCGAACGGCAAAAACACGCGCAGGCGCTGATGTTCGGGATGGCGAACATCGACGAGTACGTGTCCGGCGGCGTCTGCTACGACGCCGCTGCTTATGTCCGCTATCTGCTGCGCGCCGACGCGATGATCGCGCCCGGTACGTTGCTCGACACGATCGGCCAGCTGTGGAAGACGCGCTTCAACTTCGAGACCGGCAATCAGTGGGACGGGCGCGCGAGCATTCCGGCGGGCACCGCGGTCGGCTTCGCGCGGGGCACCAATGTCTTTCACGCCGCGATCGCCGTCGGCGGCACCCGGATTCGCGGGATCAACGGCGGCCTGCTGGGCGCCGGATGGCTGCATCCGGTCGATCTCGCACGCGTGCTGCAGCCGGACCCGGCCGGCGGCTTTGCGTACGACCGCACGACCATTCGCGTCTATCTGTCGCGTCTGTAGGCTGCCTGGCGTCGACGCTCACGCTTCGGCCACCGTCGCCCGACCGCGTGCCGCGCGCCAGCGCCGCGCGGCCGCCTTCCCGCCGTCCGGCGATTTCCGCATGGCGTCGCGCCGTCCAACGCTGCTATCCTCTCGACCTTGAATGACGCGTCATGGTGCGTGGATGCGCGTGCTGCATCGCGGCGCCGCGCAGCGGTGCGAGCCCACGCGCGCACTGAGGTAGCATGACTGAATCTCCACGGCGATCCATGACCTGTTTCGTGACTGATTTCCTTCCGTCCATGTCCACATGGTCAAGACAACGATGAGCGATGCACCTGAGCCGGCGGCGCCTGGCGACGACGAGTCGTCGGGCGGCGGCGCTTCGTCCTATCTGGTGCCGGGGCTCGAACGCGGGCTGCGGATCCTCGCCGAATTCTCCGCGCGCGAGCCCGTGCTCGGCGCACCCGAGCTGTCGAAGCGCATCGGCATTCCGCGCACGACCACGTTCCGCCTGCTGCAGACGCTCGAGGCGCTCGGCTTTCTCGAACGCGTGAACGGCGACCGCTATTTCCGGCTCGGCGTCGGCGTGTTGCGGCTCGGCTTCGAATACCTGAATTCGCTCGAACTGACCGATCTCGGCACGCCCGTGCTCGAACGGCTGCGCGATTCGACCGGCCTGTCGACGCACCTGCTGATCCGCGACCAGCGTGACGTGGTGTTCGTCGCGAAGGCGCAAAGCAATGCGTCGATGTTCGGTTCGGTGAAGGTGCACGTCGGCACGCGCCTGCCCGCGCATGCGACCGTGCACGGCCACGTGCTGATGGGCGACCTGACGCGCGATGCGCTGCGACAGCTCTATCCGGAGAAGAAACTCGAACAGTTCACCGAGCGCACGCCCGGCACCGTCGACGAGTTGTACGAACGCGTGCGTCATTACGCGCGGCTCGGCTACGCGGTCAGTGAGGCGGCGTTCGAGAGCGGCATTTCCGCGGTGACGGCGCCCGTGCGCGATCATTCGGGCTCGATCGTCGCGGCGATCACCGCGACGGTGCCGCGCTCGGAGATCGGCGAGGCCGGCGAGAAGGAGCGGCTCGTCGAAGCGGTGTGCGGCGCGGCGGTCGACCTGTCGCAACGGCTGAACTATCGTCCGCTCGAAAGCGACCCGACGTTCGCGCATGCGCGCCACAAGGTCGCGATGTTCTGACGCTCGCGCATCGAGCCGGCCGCGGCGCGCGGCATTGCGAACGAAGAGAGCGGCCCGCGGGCCGCTC
>NZ_BCPP01000218.1:0-8185 GCF_016586125.1 Burkholderia sp. E168m23 | reverse complement strand
CAGTCCTTCAGCTCCACGAATGCCATCCCGACGTTCTGCCCGCTGCCCGCGAAACTCCAGCCGATCACGCTCGTCACGTTCGCGATCGCCGGCTCCGCGCGCAGGATCGCCTCGACACGCTCGACGACCGCGAGCGTGCGCGCCTGCGTGGCGCCCGCCGGCAACTGGATCATCACCTGCAGTTGCCCCTGGTCCTCGGTCGGCAGGAAGCCGCCCGGCATCATCCAGTACAGCAGCCCGCATGCGATCACGAGCGCCGCGTAGACCGCCACGACCATGCCGGTGCGGCGCACGGCGAACACGGCGAGACGGCGATAACCGGATTCGACGCGCGCGAAGGACGCACCGAAGCAGTCGGCCAGATGCGTGCCGATGCCACGTCGCCGCGCGCGGCCGATTCCGCCGTCGTGTCGCGCGACCGGCTTCAGCAGGTTCGCGCACAGCGCGGGCGTGAGCGACAGCGCCATGAACGACGACACCAGCATCGATGCGATCATCGCCACCGCGAACTGCCGGTAGATGCCGCCGACGGCGCCCGGAAAAAACGCCATCGGCACGAATACGGCGGTCAGCACCGCGGTCACCCCGACGATCGCACCGCCGATCCGCTTCATTGCGCGGCGCGTGGCGTCGCGCGGCGACACGCCCTCCTCCATCACCCGGTGCACGCTCTCGACGACGACGATCGCATCGTCGACAAGGATGCCGATCGCCAGCACGAGACCGAACATCGTGAACACGTTGATCGACAGTCCGAACGCCCACATCGCGACGAACGCACCCATCAGCGTGACGGGAATCACGACGGTCGGCACCAGCGTGTAACGCAGATCGCGCAGGAACAGCCACATCACGCAAAACACCAGCACGACCGCCTCGACGAGCGTCAGCACGACCTCCCGGATCGCGATCGTCACGAAATGGGCGCCATCGAACGGAATCTCCATCGCCACGCCCGGCGGCAATACCCTCGACAGTTCGGCAAGCCGCGCACGGATCGCGTTCGACGTTTCGAGCGCGTTGCCGCGCGGGCCGAGCTGAATGCCGACGGTGGCCGCCGGGCGGCCGTTCAGCCGCGAATAGAACGAATAATCGTCGCGGCCGATTTCGACACGCGCGACGTCGGCGACGCGCACCACCGAACCGTCCTGCTTCGACTTCAGCACGATCCGGCCGAACTCCTCCGGCGACGTCAGCTGTCCCTTGACGACGATCGTCGCGGTGAGCTGCTGGCCGCGCTCGAACGGCGCATCGCCGATCGCACCGGCCGTCACCGTCGCGTTCTGCACGCCGATCGCCGCGATCACGTCGTCGGCGCCGAGGTCGTATTCACGCAATTTGTTCGGATCGAGCCAGACCCGCAGCGCCTCGCCGGCGTCCCACAGCTCGGCCGCGCCGACGCCCGGCGCACGCTTCAGTTCGCGCAGCACGTAGCGGTTCAGGTAATCGCCGAGTTGCGCGGAATCGCGCGTGCCGTCGGTCGACGTCAGCGTGACGAGCATCAGGAACGTGTTCGCTGCCTTGAATACGCCGATCCCCTGCTGAACGACCTGCTGCGGCAACCGCGGCTCGACCTGCTTCAGCCGGTTGTTCACGTCGACGAGCGCGATGTCCGGATCGGTGCCGGGCGAAAACGTGACGTCGATCTCGAGATTGCCGTGACCGTCGCTGCTCGTCGCGTAATACAGAAGCCCGTCGGCGCCGTCGAGGCTTTCCTCGATGATGCTGCCGACCTCGCCGTCGACCGTCTCGGTCGACGCGCCCGGATACGCGGCCGTGATCACGACCCGCGGCGGCGCAAGCCGCGGATACTGCGCGATCGGAAGCTGCGGAATGGCGAGCACGCCCGCGACGACGATTGCGAGCGCAACGATCCACGCAAAGACGGGACGATCGATGAAGAACGATGGCATCGGCATGCGTCAGCGAACCGCCGGCGTTTCGGCGCGGGACCGCGGAACGGCATCCCCGTCGGCGCCGCACGGCGTTTGGGCGACCTGGGCGTACTTCGCCCGGTTCACGTCAATCATCGGTTCTCTCTTGTGTGCCGCGCACCGGAGCCAGCATCGACGACGCGAGCAGCGCGCGTGTATACGGATGGGACGGCGCATGCAGCACGTCGAGCGTATCGCCCTCCTCGACTACCCGCCCCGCCTTCATCACCACGACCCGGTGGGCCATTGCACGCATCACCGCGAGATCGTGCGTGATGAACAGGTAGCTCAGCTCGTACTTCTTTTGCAGATTCGTCAGCAGATTCAGCACCTGCTTCTGGATCGACACGTCGAGCGCGCTCGTCGGCTCGTCCAGCACCAGCAGCTCCGGCTCCACCGCCAGCGCGCGCGCGATCGCGATGCGCTGGCGCTGGCCGCCGGAAAATTCGTGCGGATAGCGAAGCATCGCTTCGGCCGGCAGGCCGACCTCCTGCAGCAGCGCGGCGACCCGCGCGCGCCGCGCGGCGCCGGCTACCTGCGGCCGGTGCACGGCGAGCCCCTCGCCGACGATCTGCTCGACCGTCATCCGCGGCGACAGCGAGCCGAACGGATCCTGGAACACGACCTGCATCCTGCCGTACAGCGCGCGCCTGCCGCCCGTCGTCCGCAGCGCGTCCAGCGGCATGCCGTCGATTTCGATCGAGCCCGCGGCCGGCCGCTGCAAGCCGAGCACCGTCGCCGCCAGCGTCGATTTCCCCGAGCCCGATTCGCCGACGATTCCCAGCGTTTCGCCGCGCCTCAGATTCAACTTCACATCGTGCACGGCGCGGAACGTCGTCTTGCCGAGCACCGCGCGCCAGCCCTTCGCCGCGATGCGGTAATCGACGGCGAGGTCCTGCACGTCGAGAATCGTCTGCGCGCCGGCCGCGACCGGCTCGACGTCCCGCTGCGGGGCGCTGTCGAGCAGCCGGCGCGTATAGGCGTGCTGCGGCGCGGCGAACAGCGCGTCGGTCGTGTTCGTCTCCACGAGCACGCCCTGCTCCATCACGGCCACGCGCTGCGCAAAACGCCGCACGAGATTCAGGTCGTGCGTGATCAGCAGCACGGCCATCCCGCGCGCGGCCGCCTCCTGCTCCTGCAGTTCGATCAGCAGATCGACGATCTGCTGGCGCACCGTCACGTCGAGCGCCGTCGTCGGCTCGTCGGCCAGCAATAGCCGCGGCCGGCATGCCAGCGCCATCGCGATCATCGCGCGCTGCCGCTGCCCACCCGACAACTGATGCGGAAAGCTGTCGATGCGCCGTTCCGGCTCCGGAATCCCGGTGCGCCGCAGCAGCGCGATCCCCCGCTCGCGCGCATCGCCCGGCCGCAGCCCCTCGTGCAGCCGCAGGCTCTCGGCGATCTGCTTACCGATCGTATACAGCGGATTCAGCGCCGTCATCGGTTCCTGGAACACCATCGCGATGTCGGCGCCGCGAATCCCGCGCATCTGCCGTTCGGTCTTCGCGAGCAGGTCCTCGCCGTCGAACAGCATCCGTCCCGACAGCGTCGCCTGCTGCGCGAGGCGCAGGATCGACAGCGCCGTCACGCTCTTGCCCGACCCCGATTCGCCGACGAGCGCCACGCGCTCGCCGCGGCCGACCGACAGGCTCAGGTCCTGCACGGCCGCCTTCGTACCGAAGCGCGCCGAAAACCCGTCGATCTGAAGCAACGCATTCGCCATCATCGCTCCCCGCCGAATGCCGAGCCGCGCGAGCGCGTGTCGAGCGCGTTGCGCAGCGCGTCGCCCATGAAGGTCAGCAGCAACAGCGTGATGACGAGCGCCGCGAACGCGGAGATCGAGATCCACCACGCGTCGAGGTAGTTCTTGCCTTCCTGCAGCAGTTCGCCGAGGCTCGGCGTCGGCGGCTGCACGCCGAGGCCAAGGAAGTCGAGGCTCGTCAGCGACAGGATCGCCGCGCTCATCCGGAACGGCAGGAACGTGATCACCGGCGTCAGGCTGTTCGGCAGCACGTGCCGCCACATGATCTGCCAGTTCGACAGTCCCATCGTGCGTGCGGCCTTCACGTAGTCGAGCGCGCGGTTGCGCAGGAACTCCGCGCGCACGTAATCAGACAGCACGAGCCAGCCGAACATCGACAGCAGGATGAACAGCAACCACAGCGAAGGCGTGAAGATCGATGCGAAGATGATCAAGAGGTACAGGTCCGGCAACGCACTCCAGATCTCGATCAAGCGCTGCCCGATCAGGTCGGTGCGGCCGCCGTAGAAGCCCTGCAGCGCGCCGGTCAGCACGCCGACCAGCACCCCCGACACGGTCAGCGCGAACGCCATCAGCACCGACAGCCGGAACCCGTACAGCAGTCGCGCGAGCACGTCCCGCCCGAACTGGTCGGTGCCTAGCCAGTTGCTCGCCGACGGCGGCGCCGGATACGGCCGCGATGCGAAATAGTCGATCGTGTCGTAGCGGTAACGATTCGGCGGATAGATCGCGAAATTGCCGCCTGCCTCGAGCTTCGCGCGAATGTACGGGTCGAGATAGTTGGTCTTCGCCGGAAAGTCGCCGCCGAACTCGGTCTCCGGATAGTCCTTCACGATCGGAAAGTAATAGTGCCCGTCGTAGCGCACGAGCAGCGGCCGATCGTTCGACAGGCCGTCGGCACACAGGCTGAGCACGAACAGCGTCGCGAAGATCGCGAGGCTTGCATAGCCGAGCGGCTGCGCACGAAAGCGCTGCCACGTGCGCCGCCACGGCGACGGCGACGGCGCGCACGCTGGATCAGTGGTCCAGGCGGCTGAACTGGATACGGGGGTCGACGAGGACATAGCAGATATCCGCGATAAGCTTGGTCAGCAGACCGATCAGGGTGAACAGGAACAGCGAGCCGAGCACGACCGGATAGTCGCGGCGGATCACCGAGTCGTACGACAGTTGCCCCATCCCGTCGAGCGAGAACAGCGTCTCGATCAGCAGGTTGCCGTTCAGGAAGGCACCGACGAACGCGGCCGGCAACCCGGTGAGCAGCGGGATCGCCGCATTGCGCAGCACGTGCTTCCACAGCACGTCGCGCTCCGGCGCCCCTTTCGCGCGCGCGGTCAGCACGTATTGCCGGCCGATTTCGTCGAGGAACGTGTTCTTCGTCAGGATCGTGACGATCGCGAAATTGCCGATCACCGACGCGGTGACCGGCATCACCATGTGCCACAGATAGTCGAGCGTCTTGCCGATCAGCGTCAGGTCGTCGAAGTTGTCCGACGTGAGCCCGCGCATCGGAAACACCTGCCAGAACGTGCCGCCGCCGAACAGCATCAGTAGCAGCACGCCGAGCACGAAGCCCGGCACCGCGTACCCGGTCAGCACCAGCACGCTCGTCACGGTGTCGAACCGCGAACCGTTGCGCACCGCCTTCGCGATGCCGAGCGGCACCGACACGAGATACGTGAGGATCACCGTCCAAAGCCCGAGCGTGATCGACACCGGCAGCTTCGAGCGGATTACCGCCCACACGCTGCGGTGCGCGAAGTAGGACTGGCCGAGGTCGAACGTCGCATAGCTTTTCAGCATCAGCACGTAGCGTTCGAGCGGCGGCTTGTCGAAGCCGAACTGCTTGCGGATCTGCTCGATCTGCTGCGGGTCGACACCCTGGCTGCCGTGGTAGCCGCCTCCACTTCCGCCCGCCTCCCCGCCGCGCGTGCTGCCGTGGCGCAATTGCGCGAGCACCTGCTCGACCGGGCCGCCCGGCACGAACTGCGTGACCGCGAACGTGATCGTCACGACGCCGATCAGCGTCGGGATCATCAACAGCAGGCGCCTGAGTATGTATGCCAGCATGGTTGTTCTCCGTCAGGCCGCCGGAGCGGGTTGGACCGCCGGCCGCTTCCCGTACCAGTAGTCGACGATCCAGTCCTCGTACTGATAGGAAGCCGGCACGACCGCCGGATGGCCGAGCGTCGTCTTGTACGCGATCCGCGCGTTCGGCATGTAGTACTGCGGGACCAGTACGTACAGATTGATCAGCACGCGATCAAGGGCGTGCGTGGCCGTCTCGAGATCGTCGAGCGTATTCGCCGCGAGCGCCGCGCGGATCAGCGCATCGACGGCTTTCGACTTCACGCCCGGATAGTTCTCCGAGCCGGGCTGCGAGGCAGCCGCGCTGCCGAAACGGCGCGTCAGCTCCGCGCCGGGGATCGTCACGGGCGAGTAGATATACGTCGTCATGTCGTACTCGAAATTGTCGAGCCGCTTCTGGTAGAGCGCGCTGTCGATCTCGTGCAGGTACGCATGGATGCCGAGCGTCGCGAGCGCTTGCGTGTACGGCAGGATCAGGCGATCCATGCCGGGCTGGTCGTCGATGATCTCGATCGTCATCGGCGTGCCGTTCGCGTCGCGCAGCGCGCCGTCGCGATAGTGCCAGCCGGCCTGCGCGAGCAAGTCGCGCGCTTGCCTGAGGTTCGCGCGCAGCGAGCCCGGCGGCAGCGTCGACGGCTGCTTGACCATCGGCCCGAACACCTCCGGCGGCAGCGTCGAGCGGTACGGTTCGAGCAGCGCGAGCTCCTTCGCGCTCGGCATGC
This sequence comes from Burkholderia sp. E168m23, assembly GCF_016586125.1. Lineage (NCBI taxonomy): Bacteria > Pseudomonadati > Pseudomonadota > Betaproteobacteria > Burkholderiales > Burkholderiaceae > Burkholderia > Burkholderia sp. E168m23. Next base: position 1,679 of record NZ_BCPP01000218.1, on the reverse strand, counting down.
CGGACGCGGCGAACGGGCTCGCGTCCCAGAAGCTGTTGGTGCGGCGGTACTGTCCGTAGAACATCATCCGGCTCATCCAGTCGAAGTCGAACGCCAGCGCGAGCGCATGCCGCACGCGCACGTCCTGGAACATCGGCTTGCGCAGGTTCATCAGGAAACCCTGCATCTGCGCGGGGCCGTCCGGGAATTCCCCCTTCTTCAGCATGCCGTTGCTGAAATTCTTGCCGACGTACTTGCGCGCCCACTGCGTCGAGCTGTACTCCATCCGCGCGTCGACATCGCCGGCCTTGAACGCCTCGAGCGCCGTGTACTGGTCGAGGTACAGCTTGAACGACACGCGCGCGAAACGGAACATCCCGCGCCGCGACGGCAGATTCGCGGCCCAGTAGTGCGGGTTGCGCACGTACGCGATCTGCTTGTCGTTCCTGCGCTGCTCGATCAGGTACGCGCCGCTCGCGATCGGCGGCTCGTTCGCGATCTGGTCGAACGCCGGCCGCGTACCGTCCGCGCGCTGCCCCCACTTCGGCGAGAACACCGGCAGGTCGCCTGCGATCAGCGCGGCGTCGCGCTCCGCGTGCTTGAATTCGAAGCGGATCGTGTGGCTGTCGACGACCACCGCGCGCTTGATGATCGAGAATTGCGCGTTGTACAGCGGCGACGCCTGCGGGCTCGTCAGCGTATCGAACGAATACTTGATGTCAGCCGCGGTGATTGCGTCGCCGTTCGAGAAGCGCGCGGCCGGATTGATGTGGAACGTCGCGGACAGTCGATCCGGCGCGACCTCGACGTCGTCGGCGATCAGCGCGTATTCGGACGCGAGTTCATCCCAGCTGCGCTGCATCAGCGTGTCGAACATCAGGTTCTTGATGTCCGGCGCGGGCGAGCCGCGGGTCAGAAACGGGTTCAGCGAGTCGTAGCTCTGTGCTTCGTCGTAGTTTTCGAAGTTGAGCGTGCCGGTATCCGGCGCCTGCGGGTCCGCATAATCGAAATGCGTGAAGCCCGGCGGGTATTTCGGCTGGTCATATTGCGCGATGGCCGGCACCGCGCGCGCGGCTTGCGGCATGACCGCGGCGTATGCGATCAGCACCACGCATGCGAACAGTGCGTGTATCCGTCGCCATTTCAACAGTCTCATGTTCAATCAACCCGGTAGCGTGCCGGCCCGATGCCCGCGCGCGATCAATGCCTGCCGATTCATACGTCGTCGATGCCGGTCGAACCCGGCAGTACCGTCATCGCGCCTGGTTAAAAAAAGGCCGCTCCGAATTAGGGGTAGTGGACGTGGAGCGGCCTGTCCAAGCAGTTCGGTCTTGCGCGTGTCGGCGTCAGAACTTGTACGTCGCGCCAACCTGCGCGAAGCGGCCGATATACGAATACACCGACGTGTCGTACCCGCTCTGGCTCAGCGTGCCGTTCGCGAAGATCGGATCGTACGGCGGCGTGCGGTTGAAGATGTTGTCGATGCCGCCGTAGATCGTCCAGTTCTTGAAGCCCGTGTACGTCAACATCAGGTTGAACTGGCTGTACGAACCGACCTTCGGCGGCTCCGCCAGCAGGTTCTGCGCGTACGGGCCCGTGAACTGCCACGTCAGCGCCGCATCGAACTTGCGATAGTTCCAGTCGAGCGTCGTGTTGCCGCGCCAGCGCGGGAAGCTGCCGCCGAACGGCTGCGTGATCGT
>NZ_BCPP01000217.1:0-8187 GCF_016586125.1 Burkholderia sp. E168m23 | reverse complement strand
ATATCGGACAGTGTCATCGTTCGCTCCGCTCAATGGGTCGACTGCGCGTGGGCGGCCAGCGGCGCCTCGAACGGCGTCCACGCGACCGCCGTGATCTCGCTGAACTCGCGCCATTCCTTGGTCCAGTTACGGCCGCCGTCGCGCGAGCGGAACAGGTGCCCGTACTTGGTGCCCGCATAAACGAGCGCCGGCCGGGCCGCATGCGCGCCGAACGCCCAGAACGTGGAGTTCGGCGGCGTGTGCAGATCCGTCTCGTGCCACGCATGGCCGCGGTCGGTCGAGCGATAGATGCGGCTGCGGGTGCCCGGCGTACCGTCGCCGATCGCCATCAGCAGGTCGCCTTCCGGTTCCGGCAGTTGCACGACGGTGCGCGTGTAGTACAGCCCGTCGAAGCGGTCACGCGACAGCTTGCCGTCCCACGTCAAGCCGTCGTCCTCGCTCACGTACACCGCGTTGACCGTCAGCAGCACCGTGGTCTTCGGGCGGCCTTGCATGGCGGGCAGGATGGCGATCGCGTGAATGTCGCTGTTGCGGATCGCGGTGCCGGGGCCGTCCACGCGCGTCCAGCTCGCACCGGCATCGCGGCTGCGCCACGCGCCGCCCTCCTCCACGCCGTACCAGACGTTGCGGCTGTCGTCCAGATCCACGCAGATCGTCAGCAGCCGCGGACGATTGACGCCCGAGCAAAACTCCGGAAACGCGGGTGCCGTTCTCTCCCAGGTCACGCCCGCGTCGCTCGACTTGTAAAGCGCGGCGCGCGACGGCGCGCCGGTGCCCGCGTAGAGCACCGCCGGGTTCGCCGGATCGATCGCGATCGACCAGACCGTCTGCCCGTTCAGCAGGTTGTCAGGCCGGAACCAGTGCGCGCCGCCATCCTCGCTGATGCACAGGCCCGAATCGGCGCCGGCATAGATCCGCGACGGCGTCGCGGGGCACACCGCGAGCGCGCGCACGATGCCGTCGAACTCGATCGGTTCGGCGAGCCCGAGGCGATGCCAGGTCTTGCCGTCGTCGTTCGAGCGCAGGATGCCTTGCCCGGCGGTGGCGACCAGTACGGTTGCGGTCATGAAATGCTCCTTGTGTCAGAGAAAAATGCCGCGCGTGAGCCCGCCGTCGCAGCCGATCGACTCGCCGGTGATCGAGCCGGACTTCGGCGACGCGAGAAACGCGACGATCCACCCCATTTCTTCCGGCTGCAGCACGCGACGGATCGGCGTGACCTTCACGTAGTTGGCCGCGACCTCCGCGGCCGTGAGCCCTTGCTTCTGCGCTTCCTTCTCGTAGAGCTCGTGGATGTGCGGCGTCTCGACGACGCCCGGGTGAATCGTGTTGACCGTGATGCCGAACGGACCGAGCTGGTCGGACAGCGTCTTGGTCAGGTGCACGATCGCCACGTTGCGCATGCCGGACAGCTGCTTGCTGCCGCGGCCGGTCAGGCCGCCGATATTGACGATCCGGCCGAAGCCGTTGCGCCGCATATACGGCGCGGCCGCCTTCGCACAACGCAGGTAGCCGACCACCTTGATGTCGATGTCCTGCAGCAGCCCCTGCGGATCGGCGTGCTCCAGCTCCGCGCGCACGAGCCCACCCGGATGCGCGGCGCCGTTCAGCAGGACGTCGAGCCGGCCGAAACGCTCGACGCTCGCGGCCATCGCCGCTTCGATCGACGCCATGTCGGTCGTGTCCACCGTGACGGGCAGGATCTCGCCGGCCGCGTCGCCGAGCGGCGCAAGCGCCGTGCGAATCTCGGCGGCGGCCGCTTCGAGGTGTTCGATGCGGCGCGCGGCGATCGCGACGTTGACGCCTTCGCGCGCCAGTTCGAGCGCGACCGCCTTGCCGATGCCCATGCTGCCGCCGGTGATGAACGCGGCTTTTCCGTGCAGTTGCAGATCCATGTCGATGAAAGGTGAGAGTCGGGATTGAGGAAAGGAGCGGGTTGCGCGATCAGGACAACTGCATTTCGACGAGCGTCGGCCCGTCGGTGCGCGCAAGCGCATCGTCGAGCGCTTGCACCAGCGCACGGGTGTCGCTCGCGCGTTGAGCCGGCACGCCGTAGCCGCGTGACAGCGCGAGCCAGTCGATCGGCGGGTCGTCCAGTTGGGTCAGGCGGCTGGCATGCGGCGTATCCGCCGGCAGGCCGCTGCGCGCGAGTTCGGTCTGCAGGATGCCGTAGCGCCGGTTCGAGGCGATCAGCATCACGATCGGCAAACGCTCGCGCGCCATCGTCCACAGCGACTGGATCGTGTACTGCGCACTGCCGTCGGACTGCAGCGCGAACACGCGGCGGTCCGGGCACGCGACGGCGGCGCCCAGTGCCACCGGCAGGCCCTGGCCGATCGCCCCGCCCGTGTTCGTGAGAATCGTGTGGCGACGCGCGCGCGCCGATGCGGTCACGAACGGATAGCCGCACGTGCCGCCCTCGATCGACACGATCGCGTCGTCGGGCAACGCATTCGCGAGCACGCGGCCGACGGCCTGCGGCGTGAGCGGGCCATCCTCCACGCGCCAGCGCTCGACGCGTACACCCGCGTCGTTCGTCGACGCGCCGATGCGATCGGCCAGCGCCTCCAGCGCGTCGTCCGCCGCGTCGCCCGGCGCGGCCAGCGTGACGATGTCCTCCGGTCGCGCGAGTTCGCCGGGAATGCCCTCGTAGCCGAAGTAGGTGACGGGCGCAAGCGCGCCGGCCAGCACCACGCGCCGGCCGGCCAGCGCGGCCAGCGCCGGCTCGGGGAAATAAGGCAGGCGGTCGATGTCCGGCAGGCCGCCGCCGCGCTCCTCGCGCGCGGGAAACGTCTCGCTGAAGCAGGTCGCGCCGGTCGCGGCCGCGATGCGCGCCGCCGCACGCTGCCCGCGGGCCGACAGCGCGCGCGCGCCCATCAGCAGGACGGCGCGATGGCCACTGAGCAGCAGATCGGCAACCCGTTCGACGCGAGCGGCATCGAACGACACCGCGGCCGGGCGCACGACGGCGGGCGACGCCGCGCCGCGCACCCTGGCCGACTGGAGATCGACGGGCAGCACGAGGGTCGCGACGCCGCGCTGCGCGCCCATCGAGGCCGAAATCGCATCGGCCGTATCGGTCGCGAGATCCGTGTCGCGCGCCACGCTGCGATACCACACCGACACCGGACGGGCGAGCGACTCGATGTCGGACGTCAGCGGCGCGTCGTACTTCAGATGCTCCCGCGTGTGATCGCCGACGATGTTCAGGATCGGCGTGCGGGCGCGGCGCGCATTGTGCAGGTTGGCAATGCCGTTCGCGTGGCCGGGCCCGAGGTGCAGCAGCGTCATCGCGGGCTTGCCGGCCATGCGGCCATAGCCGTCCGCGGCGCCCGTGCACACCCCCTCGAACAGCCCGAGGATCGAGCGCATGCCCGCCACGGTATCGAGCGCACCGACGAACGGCATCTCGGTCGTGCCGGGATTGGCGAAACAGACGTCGACGCCGGCGTCGCGCGCCGTGGTGAGGACGACGCTCGCCCCGCTGCTTGTTTCGATATCGCTGTCCGACTGTGGGATGTTCATGCGGCTGCTCGACGGGTTTGGCTGAAGTGGTTTTAATGTAATCCCGAATTACGGTATTTGTCAAACGACCCACTCCGTTTTTCCGATCCACGACGGATCACGTCTACCCGACATTTCTCGCAATTTCACCGTACGAACGAGATGGAGGCACTATCCGATCCCCTCCACGAAACGATTAATTTCCCACAATTCGGTATTTTGCAAAACCCGCACACCAGATCGACCGCCTCCGTGCCGTGCACCCTTCCCCTCCCCATCAATTCTCAAAATTACGATTGCAAATGCCTCTCATTTGCATTAAATTGCCGCGCAAATGTACTGTTTGGAACACAGATGTCGACGCGAGGCCGCCCGCCGTGCCCGAACGCACCGACACAGCACGGGAGGAGTATGAGCAGGAGGAACTGGGCGGCCGCACCGATGGCCATCGTCGTCGGCACGACCGGCATGGGCGCAGCCGACGCGCAGGAAACGGCGCTGCCCACCATCGAGGTCTCCGCGCAACGCGCGACGGCGCCGTTTCGCACGCGCGAATCGACGAGTGCGACGCGCAGCGAGGCGGACGTGATGGAGATTCCGTTCGCGGTCAGCAGCGTCGACACGAAGCTGATCCAGACCGTGGCCGCCACGCGCGGCGACGATCTTTACGACTGGGTCGCGGGCGTCTCGCGCCAGAACAACTTCGGCGGCCTGTGGGACAACTACGCGGTGCGCGGCTTCGCCGGCGACGGCAACACGTCCGGCACCGACTACCTGGTCAACGGCTTTTCGTGGAATCGCGGCATGAGCGTGCCGCGCGACACCGTCAACCTCGAGCGCATGGAAGTGCTCAAGGGGCCGGCGTCCGCGCTGTATGGCCGCGGCGATCCGGGCGGGATCATCAGCTATACGACGAAGCAGCCTCAGTTCGCCCGCGCGAACACCATCGGCGTGTCGGCCGGCAGCTACGGCGCGTTGCGCCAGACACTCGATTCGACCGGCCCCGTCACGAAATCGCTCGCGTACCGCTTCGTCGCGATGAACGAGAACAACGGCAGCTTTCGCGACACTGTGTCGAGCAAACGCTACCTGTTCTCGCCGTCGTTCACGTGGGACATCGGCGCGGACACGACGCTCCACTACGAATTCGAGAGCGCGCGTCAGCGCGCGCCGCTCGATCGCGGCGTGCTGGCGGTCAACGGGCAGTTGGGCGTGATCCCCGCGTCGCGCTTTCTCGGCGAGCCGCGCGACGGCGACTACGACGTGCGCAACACGGGTCACCAGTTCACGCTCGAGCATCGCATCGATTCAAGCTGGTCGATCAATGCCGGCGTCGCGCAACGCAACACCGACCTGACGGGGCGCTCGTCCGAGGCCTTCGCGTTGCAGCCGGACGGCCGCACGCTGTGGCGCCGCTACCGGCAGGTCGCGTTTCACTCGAACGACCTGCAAGGCCGTCTCGAAACCACCGGCGCGTTCCGCACGGGCAGCATCGGCCACACGCTCGTGATGGGCGTCGATGCGTATCGCTTCAACTACGACCAGTTCGTCACGCGCTCCACGCCGAGCGCTTCGGTGCCGTATGCGATCGACATCTTCGATCCGGTCTACGGCCAGCCCGCGCCGACGCCGCGCACCGCGACCAACCTGCTCGAACGCGACGACGGACAAGGCGTCTACGCGCAGGACACGCTCGCGTTCGGGCCGCACTGGAAAATCCTGGCCGGGCTGCGCTGGGATCGCTTCCACCAGTCGATCGACAACCGCCTGAAGGGCATGACGACGAGCCAGCTGCAGACCGCGGTGAGTCCGCGTATCGGCGTCGTGTATGAAATGAGCCCCGCGTGGTCGTTCTATGCGAACACCGCGTATTCGTTCCGGCCGAACAACGGTGCCGACATCAACGGCCGCGCGTTCGATCCCGAAAAGGGCCACGGCTACGAAGCCGGCGCGAAATGGGCCGGCGCGCGCTCGCTCACGACCGTCTCGGCGTTCTACGTCACCAAACGCAACGTGCTCACCGCCGATCCAGCGAATGCCGGCTTCTCGCGCGCGGCCGGCGAAGTGCGCAGCCGCGGCATCGAATTCGAATGGAGCGGCGACCTCGGTCACGGCCTGCGCGGCATCGCGAACCTCGCGTACGTCGACGCCGAGGTCACGCGCGATTCGGTGCTGGCGCCCGGCTCGCGCCTCGTCGACGTACCGCGGCTGAGCGGCAGCGCGCTGCTGATGTACGAGACGACCCTGCCGTTCGCGGACAAGGCCGGCGCGGGTGCCGGCGTGATCTACGTCGGGCGCCGCGCCGGCAACACGGCCAACACGCAGGACGGCTTCGAGCTGCCGGCCTACGCGACCGTGCAGCTCAACGGCTACCTTCAGGTCAACAAGCACCTGCGTGCGTCGGTCGTGCTGAACAACCTGTTCAACCGCACCACCTACGTCAGCTCGTACAACAGCCTGTGGGTCACGCCGGGCGCGCCGCGCAGCCTGTTAGCATCGCTCGCCTACTCGTTCTAGCGCGGCCGGGCGGCTGACGCGACCGCCATCGCGCGTCAGCCGCCTACCACGAAGCGCGCCCCCAGCGCGAGCAGCAACGCCGGCAGCATCACGCACGCCCCGACCGCGAGGAATGCGCGGAAACCGACCTGCAGCCCTTCGCGCCGGATCGCCGCGAGCCACAGAATCGTCGCGAGCGAACCGGTGATCGACAGGTTCGGGCCGAGATCGACGCCGATCAGAATCGCGTCGACCACCGTTTGCGGGCTGTGCGCGGCCTGGATCGTCGAACTCGCGATCAGCCCGGCAGGCAGGTTGTTGACCGCGTTCGACACCAGCGCGACCGCGACGCCGGCCACGGCCGCGGCGACGTGCTCGCCGCTTTGCATCAGCGTATGCAGCAGCCCCGCTAGTACGCGCACCGCGCCGGTCCGGTCGAGCGTCTCGACGACGACGAACAAGCCCGCGACGAGCGGCAGCACGCTCCATGAAATCGCGCGAACGATCGGCACGCAGGCCGCGCGATCCCGCATCACCACGCACGCGACCGTGACGACACCCGCCAGCGCGGTCGGCAACCCGAGCGGGCGGTCGAACACCGACACCGCCATCAGTGCGACGGCCGTTGCGGCGATGCCCGCGAGCGCGATGCGTCCACCGCTCGTCAGCGGCTGCACCGGCAGCCCCGACTCGCAACGGCCGGCAAGCGCACGTCGCTGCACGATCCTCAGCATGACGAACGTGCACGCGATCGACGCGACGGACGGCGCCGCGAAGTGCGCGAGCCAGACGCCGAGCGCCGGCATGTGCGCGCCGTACAGCACCAGGTTCGCCGGATTCGAAATCGGCAGCACGAAGCTCGCGGCATTGGCGACGAGCGCGCAGCTGTACAGCAGCGGCATCGGGTCGGCCTTCGCGCGACGCGCGGCGGCCAGGATCGCGGGTGTCAGCACGACGGCGGTCGCGTCGTTCGACAGGAACACCGTGGTGACGACACCGACGCCGTAGATCAGCGCGAACAGCCGCCGCGGCGAGCCCTGCGCGAGATTGACGACGTGCGTCGCGACCCAGTCGAACAGCCCCTCGCGACGGGCCGCCTCGGACAGCAGCATCATGCCCGTCAGAAAGAGGTACACGTCGCCGCCTTTCGCGACGGCGTCCAGCGCCTGCGCGACGGGCAACAGGTTCAACACGACCAGCAGCAGCGCGCCGCTCACGGCCCAGATGGCCTCGGGCCAGCCGAACGGGCGCGTGATGACGCCCGCGGTGGCGAGCGCGGAAATCAGCCAGGCAAGCGAAACAGGATTCATGGGCAAGTGGATGGAGGCATGGGAATCGATATCGCTTTCACAATGATGTCGCCGACAGATCGGCCGGCTTGCCGCATACGCTGCTCAGCGAGCGCGCGTGACCGAGCCACAGCGCGAGCGAGCCCGTCGACACGGCGCCCAGTACGACGAACGCGGCCGGATAACCGAAGTGCTGCGCGAGCACGCCGCCCAGCACGGGGCTGAGCGCCGCGCCGATGCCCTGCGCGGTCGCGACGGCGCCCTGCCCGGCATTCACGCGGCCAGAGCCATGCAGCAGCCGAACCACGAGCGCGGGCACGACCACGCTTTGCAGGCCGGCGCCGATGCCGTCGAGCACCTGCACCGGCCACACGCCCGCTTCGCTCATCCACGCCGCGGCGACCACCCCGCGCACCGGCAGCACGAGGTACGAGAACAGCAGCACGCGCCAGTAACCGTGCGAGCGAATCAGACGGGGCGCGAGCCACGCCGCCGCGACCATCACGAACTGCGCGATGACGATGGTCTGTGCGGTGAACGCGCTCGGGTTGCTGCGATGCGTGACGACGACACCCATCCCGTAGAGCGGCAGCATCGCTGCATTGCCGAGGTGAAACAGCGCGAGCGACGCGCCGAGCAGCACCAGCGGCCGGTTTTCGGCGAGCGTGCGCAGACCGCTGACGCGCGACGTCGGCGCCGCGCCGACCGCATCGGGATGCGCGGCATCCGTGCCCGGTGTGACGCCGGCAGGATCGAGACCACGGGCGGACGCATGATCGATCGCCTGCCCGGGAATCGCCAGCGTGCTCACGATGGCGAGGACCGTAAACACGCCGACGAGCGCGAACACGGCGTCGAATCCGGCATGCCAGCCGAGCCACCCCGCGAGCGCCGCGCC
>NZ_BCPP01000216.1:0-8192 GCF_016586125.1 Burkholderia sp. E168m23 | reverse complement strand
CGACACCCATTCGCGCGGGTAGTAGTCGTATTCGGCGACGTATTTCTCGTCGCGCGCGGGATCGTCGTAGGCCGCGGTGAGCGCGGCGGCGAGCGCGTCGCGCGTGGCGCCCGTGGCGACGTACACGCGCCACGGCTGGATGTTGGTGCCCGACGGCGCGCGGCTCGCGGCTTCGAGGATCGCCTCGATCGTGGCGCGCGGCACGGGCGTCGGCAGGAACGCCCGGACTGAATGGCGTGACTTGAGCGCGGCGTCGACGGCATCGACGGAACGGACCGCGTCGGAGTCGACGCGCGGGGAAGCAGCGGGGACGGACATCGGCAACCCTTCGGGAGGCGTCAGGCGAAGTGCGGGACAGCAGCGTGTGCGCGGCGCGCGGGCGCGATCGGGAAGCCCCGCGCGAGCATCGTGAACTTTCGATCATACGCCGCGGCGCGCGGCCGTGCAGCGTGCGCGCGCTGTTAGCAGCAGACCCGCCCGGCTGCTTGCTTGCACGGCGATACGGGATCGCTACACTGAAATCGTAAGGGTCTGATGAGTGTGTGACGGCAAGTGGAGCGAGGTGGGTATGACGACGGCGATGGTGAAGCAAGAACTGGCGGTGGCGTCCTTCAGCACGGTGTACGACCTCGAGCAGGTCGAGACGGCGCTGGGCGACCTGAACGAGAGCGCAAGCGATGCGCTGCGCTCGACCTACGAGAAGATGCTCAAGACGGGGAATCTGCGCTTCTGCGTGAAGCCGACCCGGATGCCGTCGTTCGACGCGCTCGGCGAAGCATTGCCGAATTTCGGCGAGCCGCTCGCCGACGTGCGCAAGCAGATCGCGCTGTGTCTCGAAACGGAGGACCGGCTCGAACTGATGCCGATCCTGCTGCTCGGGCCGCCCGGGATCGGCAAGACGCATTTCGCGAAGGCGCTCGCGCAACTGCTCGGCACCGCGTACCACTACGTGCCGATGAGTTCGCTGACGGCCGGCTGGATCCTGTCCGGCGCGTCGTCGCAGTGGAAGAACGCGAAGCCCGGCAAGGTGTTCGACGCGCTCGTGAACGGCAGCTACGCGAACCCGGTGATCGCGGTCGACGAGATCGACAAGGCCGGCAGCGATGCGCAATACGATCCGCTCGGCGCGCTGTATGCGTTGCTCGAGCACGACACCGCGCGCGCGTTCGTCGACGAATTCGCGGAAGTGCCGATCGACGCGGGCAACGTGATCTGGATCGCGACCGCGAACGACGCGCAAGCGATTCCGGAGCCGCTGCTCAACCGGATGAACGTGTACGAGATCGCGGCGCCCGATGCGGCCGGCGCGCGCCGCATCGCGCAGACGATCTACGACGAGATCCGCACGTCGCATGCGTGGGGGCGGCGCTTCCCCGAGACGCTCGGCGACGATGCGCTCGACGTGCTGGCCGCGACGCCGCCGCGCACGATGCGCCGCGCGCTGCTGCACGCGTTCGGCGCCGCCCGGCTCGACGGCCGCGACGCGATCGGGCCGGCCGACATCCGCGCCGACGAAGGCGCGGCGAAGCGCCGGCCGATCGGCTTCTGACGCGGCCACGCGCGCACGGCCGCGGCGTGCGCGCGTGGCGTTGGTCGCGCTTGCGGCCGCCTCGTTGTCCGCACCACCGGCCGTATCGCCGCGACGCGATGCGCACGCGTTCGGCAAGCGGGCGAACCGGGACGTACAATTCTTCTCTCCCCCATCGACGCGCGAGCAGCGCGAAAAGCCATGGAGCAGACGGATTGTGTCGTGATCGGCGCGGGTGTCGTCGGTTTGGCGATTGCGCGCGAACTGGCCGCGCGCGGGCGTGAAACGATCGTGCTCGAGGCGGCCGACGCGATCGGCACGGGCACGAGTTCGCGCAACAGCGAGGTGATTCACGCGGGGCTCTACTATCCGCGCGGGTCGCTGAAAGCGACGTCGTGCGTGCGCGGGCGCGACCTGCTGTACGAATTCTGCGACACGCACCACGTGCCGCATCGGCGCACGGGCAAGCTGCTGGTCGCGACGAGCGCCGCGCAGCTGAAGCAGTTGAAGGCGATTGCCGCGCGCGCGGCCGAGAACGGGGTGCTCGACCTGCTGCCGCTCACGCGCGCCGAAGCGCAGACGCTCGAGCCCGCGCTCGAATGCGTTGAGGCGCTGTTCTCGCCGTCGACCGGCATCGTCGACAGCCACCAGCTGATGCTCGCGCTGCTCGGCGACGCGGAACGCGACGGCGCCGTGTGCGCGCTGCAATCTCCGGTCGAATCGATCGACGTGCTGGGCGGCGGGCGCTTCATCGTGCGAACCGGCGGCGCCGCGCCGACCGAGATCGACGCCGCGTGCGTGATCAACAGCGCGGGGCTCGGCGCTCAGGCGCTTGCGCGCCGCACCCGCGGCCTCGATCCGCGCTGGGTGCCGCCGCTTTATCTCGCGCGCGGCAATTATTTCAGCCTGTCGGGCCGTGCGCCGTTCTCGCACCTGATCTACCCGATGCCCGAGCGCGCGGGGCTCGGCGTGCACCTGACGTTCGATCTCGGCGGGCAGGCGCGCTTCGGGCCGGACGTCGAGTGGTGCGATTCGCTGCGCTACGAAGTCGATCCGGCGCGCGCGGGGGCGTTCTACACGTCGATCCGCGCGTTCTGGCCGGGCTTGCCCGACGATGCGCTGCAGCCGGCGTACGCGGGCATCCGGCCGAAGCTCGCGGGGCCCGGCGAGCCGCCGGCCGACTTCATCGTGCAGGGCGCCGCGCAGCATGGCGTGCGCGGGCTCGTGAACCTGTTCGGCATCGAGTCGCCGGGGCTCACCGCGTCGCTCGCGCTCGCGCAGCGCGTCGGCGACATGGTGTCGCGCGCCTGACGCACGGCCCGCCGCCGTGCGTGCCGGGCGCCCGTAACCCGTGTGAAATCCCTTATCTCCGGCATTTCGGCGCGCACATTTATTCGCTCGGGAGTTATTCTGTCGAACGGTCGTCCAGGGTCTGTCTACCGATGGAACGCACATGCGTTGCCCCGAGAAGGGCCGCTCGCGAGGCGCGCGCCGCCGCGAATACTGACGTATTCGCAAGGTGCGCAACGTGGCGAGCGGCTCTTCTCGGGGCAACCCCTAATTTGTAGCGTGTTCACGGGAAGGCCCGAAATCGCCCGCATGGCGGCGTCGGTCGTCGCTTGTTTGGCTCGGCCAAACGGCGCTCCTCCCTCCTTGCCCTGCGAGCGATTTCGGACCTTCGCATGTGCGTTCCATCGGTAGACAGACCCTAGAACGGCTTTCAAACCGATAACGTTGGAGCGAGTCCCCCATGAAAACATCCCGTCGGAGTTTCCTGATCACGAGCATTGGTGCGGTGTCCGCGCTGGCGCTGTCGCGCGAAGCGCTGGCCGATGCGCCGATGCTGCCGGAAACGGACCCGACCGCGGTGGCGCTCGGCTACAAGGCCGATGCCACGAAGGTCGACAAGACGAAGTACCCGAAATACGCGGCGGGCCAGGATTGCGCGGCCTGCATGCTGTACCAGGGCAAGAAGGGCTCGGCTTCGGGCCCGTGCGGCGCGTTCCCCGGCAAGCAGGTGTCGGCGAAGGGCTGGTGCAGCGCTTTCTCGAAGATGGGTTGAGGCCCGTGCGGCATCGTGCGATGCCGCAATGTGGCGAAAACCGCAACACGCTCGCCGTCGTTCGATGGCGGGCGTTTTTTATTGCTTGAAAACGGTTCCGTCGCTTTCTACACTCGCTGCACACCAGCGCGCCGCGGCACCCCGCGCGCCGCACCGCCCGACACGGCGAATTCACGAGGACGAGGCACGCATGGCGACGATTGCGAGTTCAACGAAAACGACCCGGCCCGAGCGTGCGCTGAACCGGCGTGCGGTGGTGGCCGCCGTGATCGGCAATGCGCTCGAGTGGTACGACTTCACGGTATTCGGCTTCATGACGGTCGTGATCGCCGAGCTGTTCTTCCCCACCTCCAGCGAATACTCGTCGCTGCTGCTCACCACCGCGACGTTCGGCGTCGCGTTCTTCATGCGCCCGATCGGCGGCATCGTGTTCGGGCTGTACGCGGACCGCGCGGGCCGCAAGGCCGCGCTGTCGCTCGTGATCCTGCTGATGACGGCCGGCATCTTCCTGCTCGCGATCGCGCCGCCCTATGCGGCGATCGGCATCGGCGGCCCGATCCTGATCGTGCTCGGCCGCCTGCTGCAGGGCTTCTCCGCGGGCGGCGAATTCGGCAGCTCGACCGCGCTGCTGATCGAAGCGGCGCCGTTCTCGAAACGCGGTTTCTACGGCAGCTGGCAGATGGCGAGCCAGGCGGCCGCGCTGCTGATCGGCGCGCTCGTCGGCGCGGCCGTCACGCGCGGGCTGTCGCACGACGCGCTGCGCAGCTGGGGCTGGCGCGTGCCGTTCATCCTCGGGCTCGTGATCGGCCCGATCGGCTTCTACATCCGCCGCCATCTCGCCGATTCCGAAGCGTTCCTGCATGCGCAGCAGAGCGCGCGCCGCGCGACGCTCGGCGAAGTGTTCACGCGCCACCCGCGCGAGGTGCTGTGCGGGCTCGGCTCGGTGATCGCGCTCACCGTGACGATCTACGTGCTGATCAGCTATCTGCCGACCTTCGCGGTGAAGCAGCTGAAGCTGCCGTATGCGGAATCGTTCTACGCGGTGATCGTCGGCAACCTGCTGCTGATGGTGCTGTCGCCGGTCGCGGGCGCGTGGTCGGACCGCATCGGCCGCAAGGGTCTGTCGCTGTGGTCGCTGGTGCTGACGCTCGCGCTGATGTATCCGCTGTTCGCGTGGCTCGACGCCGCGCCGAGCATCGGGCGGCTGATCGCGGTACAGGCCGTGCTGTCGGTGACGCTGGCAGGCTACTACGGGCCGTTCGGCGCGATGATCGCCGAGCTGTTCCCGGCCAACGTGCGCTCGACCGGGCTGTCGATCGCGTACAACGTCGCGGTGATGCTGTTCGGCGGCTTCGGCCAGTTCATCGTCACGTGGCTGATCAAGGTGACCGGCACGCCGCTCGCGCCGACCTACTACGTGATGGCGGGGATCGCGCTGTCGATCGTGGCGGTCGCGTTCGTGCCCGCGCGCAACGCCGACCTCGATGCGCCGGCGTGACGACATGACGATGTGAAGACGGTCATCGAATCGATCGTTTCGCGAAACGCAATGATGTGCTGCGCAACGCGGGCAAACGGTGCGCCGCCCCTTCGTGTTCGCGCCCGAATTGTTTAGTCGTCGAACGAAACATGCCGCGAAATGAACGGAATGGTCGCTCGCGCGCGTTGTTGCATTTTTTACCCACACTAAAAATCGGCAAAAACCCGGCGGGCATATAGAAGAGTTTTTTCTCCAGCTTGTTGCAGGATCGCTAGCTCAAGTAATATCCGCGTACGCCGGACCCTGGCGGGGCCGGTTCCGATCTGGAGACCTGGAGGAAACATGGAATACAACCGTCTGTTGCACACCCTGCGTGTTACCGCCATGGCAGGCGTGGCAGCGGCATCGCTCGGCGTCGCGGGCTCTGCATTCGCACAGATCCCGAACAAAACGCTCGTCTACTGCTCAGAAGGCAGCCCGGCGGGTTTCGATTCCGCGCAATTTACGACCGGCGTGGATTTCACCGCCGCCACGTTCACCGTCTACAACCGCCTCGTCGAATTCGAGCGCGGCGGCACGAAGGTCGAACCCGGCCTCGCCGAGAAGTGGGACGTGTCGTCCGACGGCAAGGTGTACACGTTCCACCTGCGCCACGGCGTGAAGTTCCACACGACCGACTTCTTCAAGCCGACGCGTGAATTCAACGCGGACGACGTCGTGTTCTCGTTCGAGCGCATGCTCGACCCGAACAATGCGTTCCGCAAGGCGTACCCGGTGTCGTTCCCGTACTTCACCGACATGGGCCTCGACAAGCTGATCACGAAGATCGAGAAGGTCGATCCGTACACCGTGAAGTTCACGCTGGCCGAGCCGAACGCGCCGTTCATCCAGAACATGGCGATGGAATTCGCGTCGATCCTGTCGGCCGAATACGGCGACCAGCTGATGAAGGCCGGCAAGGCCGCCGACATCAACCAGAAGCCGGTCGGCACGGGCCCGTTCATCTTCCGCAGCTACACGAAGGACGCGACGATCCGCTTCGATGGCAATCCTGATTACTGGAAGAAGGGTGCGGTGAAGCTGTCGAAGCTGATCTTCTCGATCACGCCGGACCCGGGCGTGCGCGTGCAGAAGATCAAGCGCAACGAATGCCAGGTGATGAGCTATCCGCGTCCGGCCGACATCGCGACGCTGAAGGCCGATTCGAACGTCGACATGCCGTCGCAGGCCGGCTTCAACCTCGGCTACCTCGCGTACAACGTCGAGCACAAGCCGGTCGACAAGCTCGAAGTGCGTCAGGCGCTCGACATGGCGATCAACAAGAAGGCGATTCTCGAGTCGGTCTACCAGGGCGCCGGCCAGGCCGCGACCGCACCGATGCCGCCGACCCAATGGTCGTACGACAAGAACCTGAAGATGGCGACCTACGACACCGCGAAGGCGAAGGCGCTGCTCGCGAAGGCCGGCTTCCCGAACGGGTTCGAGATCACGCTGTGGGCGATGCCGGTGCAGCGCGCGTACAACCCGAACGCCCGCCTGATGGCCGAGATGATCCAGGCCGACTGGGCGAAGATCGGCGTGAAGGCGAAGATCGTCACGTACGAGTGGGGCGAGTACATCAAGCGCGCGCACTCGGGCGAGCAGGACACGATGCTGATCGGCTGGACGGGCGACAACGGCGACCCCGACAACTGGCTCGGCACGCTGCTCGGCTGCGAGGCGATCAAGGGCAACAACTTCTCGCACTGGTGCTACAAGCCGTTCGACGAGCTGGTGCAGAAGGGCCGCACGACGACGGGCCAGGACGCGCGCACGAAGCTCTACACGCAGGCGCAGCAGATCTTCGCGCAACAGCTGCCGTTCTCGCCGATCGCGAACTCGACGGTCTACCAGCCGGTGCGCAAGAACGTGGTCGACATGCGTATCGAGCCGCTCGGCTATGCGCGTTTCGACGGTGTCAGCGTGAAGTAACCCGGCTGGCGTAAGCTGTCGTCATTGAGAAAACCGGCTTGAAATCATCCGGCGACGAGGGGTCAAAAGCCCCTCGTCGCCGGTCGCACATTTCCCACAAGAAAATACGAGACGCATCATGCTCAGATTCGTGTTGCGCCGCGTGGGGATGGTGATCCCGACTTTCATCGGCATCACCATCCTGGCGTTTGCGCTGATTCACCTGATACCGGGCGACCCCATCGAAGTGATGATGGGCGAGCGCGGCGTCGATCCCGCGATGCACGCGGAGGCGATGAAACGCCTCGGGCTCGACGAGCCGCTGCCGCTGCAGTATCTGCACTACATCGGCCGGGCGCTGCATGGCGACCTCGGCATGTCGATCATCACCAACACGAGCGTCGCGGGCGAGTTCTTCGCGCGCTTCCCGGCGACCGTCGAACTGTCGCTGTGCGCGCTCGTGTTCGCGCTCGCGGTCGGCCTGCCGGCCGGGGTGATCGCCGCGCTGCGGCGCGGCTCGGTCATCGACCACGGCGTGATGGGCACCGCGCTCACCGGCTACTCGATGCCGATCTTCTGGTGGGGGCTGATCCTCATCATGGTGTTTTCGTCGACCCTCGGCTGGACGCCCGTGTCGGGGCGCATCGCGGTCGAATACGATTTCCCGCACCCGACCGGCTTCATGCTGATCGACGCGCTGCTCGCGCCGGACGAAGGGTCGTTCAAGTCGGCGGTGAGCCACCTGATCCTGCCCGCGATCGTGCTCGGCACGATCCCGCTCGCGGTGATCGCGCGGATGACGCGCTCGTCGATGCTCGAGGTGCTGCGCGAGGACTACATCCGCACCGCCCGCGCGAAAGGGCTGTCGCCCGTGCGCGTGGTCGTCGTGCATGCGCTGCGCAATGCGCTGATCCCGGTCGTCACGGTGATCGGCCTGCAGATCGGCACGCTGCTTGCTGGCGCGGTGCTGACCGAGACGCTCTTTTCGTGGCCCGGCGTCGGCAAGTGGCTGATCGATGCGATCGGCCGCCGCGACTATCCGGTCGTCCAGGGCGGCATCCTGCTGATCGCGACGCTCGTGATCGTCGTGAACCTGGTCGTCGACCTGCTGTACGGCGTGCTGAATCCGCGCATCCGCCACACGAGGTAATAACTTCGTATAGCATACATTA
>NZ_BCPP01000215.1:0-8198 GCF_016586125.1 Burkholderia sp. E168m23 | reverse complement strand
TGAACGTCAATATTCCGAATCTGCCGTACGACGAACTGAAGGGCTGGAAGGTCACGCGTCTGGGCAAGCGTCATCCGTCGCAGCCGGTGATTCGACAGACCGACCCGCGCGGCGAGCCGATCTACTGGATCGGCGCCGCGGGCGAGGCGCTGGACGCCAGCGAGGGCACCGATTTCCACGCCGTTGCAAACGGTTTCGTCTCGATCACACCGCTGCAACTCGATCTCACGCATACGCAGATGCTGCCCGCGATGCGCGAATGGGCGCGCGCCGGAGGGCGGGCTTCATGAGCGGCGAGCGCGCGAAGCGGTTCCCGCTCGCGCTCGAAGATCTCAAGCGAGCGCCACGCAAGTCGGAAGGTCGGCCCGGTGAACGCCAGACGGCGGGGGCGGTGCCGAAGGCTGCCGACAAACCCGCGGCCGTGCTGAAGCCGGTTGCGGTGAAGCCGGCCGCCGTGCGGGCGCCGCTGCCGGGTATCGCCGCCGCGAAGCCGGCGACCGCACCGAAGCCCACCGCGCTGAAGCCTGCGCT
Source organism: Burkholderia sp. E168m23 (assembly GCF_016586125.1). Classification (NCBI taxonomy): domain Bacteria; kingdom Pseudomonadati; phylum Pseudomonadota; class Betaproteobacteria; order Burkholderiales; family Burkholderiaceae; genus Burkholderia; species Burkholderia sp. E168m23. The sequence continues at coordinate 7,667 of NZ_BCPP01000215.1, read as the reverse complement.
GCCGAAGCCGGCCGCGCCGAGCATCGCGCCGGCCGGCGCGTTCGCCCTCACGTCGGAACGTGTGCGCGAGCGGATGGTCGAACGCCTGCGCGCGAACGGCGTGACCGATGCGCGCGTGCTGGACGCAATGGCCGCGGTGCCGCGCCACCTGTTCGTGGATCCCGGGCTCGCGACGCAGGCCTACGAGGATTCGGCATTGCCGATCGGCCATCAGCAGACCATTTCAAAGCCGTCGGTCGTCGCGCGCATGATCGAGCTCGCGATGGCCGGCCGCACCCTCGAGCGCGTGCTCGAGATCGGCACGGGTTGCGGCTATCAGGCCGCCGTGCTGAGTCACGTGGCACGCGACGTGTATTCGATTGAACGCATCAAGCCGCTTTACGAGCGCGCGAAGCTGAACCTGCGGCCGCTGCGCGTGCCGAACATCCGTCTGCACTACGGCGACGGGCGTGTCGGCTTGCCGTCCGCGGCCCCGTTCGACGCGATCGTGATCGCGGCGGCGGGGCTCGACGTGCCGCAGGCGCTGCTCGAGCAGCTCGCGATCGGCGGGCGGCTCGTCGCGCCGGTCGGCGCGCAGAGCGGGCAGCACCAGGTGCTCACGCTCGTCGAGCGCGTCGCGCACGCGCAATGGCGAGAGTCCCGGCTTGATCGCGTTTTCTTTGTCCCTTTAAAATCCGGAGTGATTTGAAACCGATGAGTATGTTGCGCGCGATGCAAAACAACCGATCCAGGGAACCGCTCACGTTCGCCCAGCGCGCGATCTGTGTGGCTGCGTTCTCCACGCTACTGGCCGCCTGTGCGACGCGGCTCGACAACGCGCCCGTCGTCGACCGCTCCGGGTCGCTCGGCACGACTGCCGCCGCGCAGCCCGCGGTGCCGCTCGGTCCGCCGCCGCCGGGCTTCTATCGTGTGAAGCCGGGTGACACGCTGTACCGGATTGCGCTCGAGAACGGGCAGAACTATCGCGACATCGCGACGTGGAACAATCTGGCGAACCCGAACCAGATCGAAGTCGACCAGCTGCTGCGCGTGGCGCCGCCGGGCGGCGCTGCAGTGGCGGGCACGCCGGCCGCCGCGCCGATCGTCGGTGGTGCGGTCGCGACCGCGCCGCTGAGCAGCGGTCCGGCCGCGCCGGCCGCCGGCACGTCGTCGGCGCTCGCCGCCACGCCCCCGGCCGCGGCGACCGGATCGAGCGATACGGCGGCGGCGCCGAGCGGCCCCGTGACGTTCGCGTGGCCCGCGCGCGGCCCCGTGCTGAACGGGTTCGACGATGCGAAGAACAAGGGTGTCAATATCGGCGGGACGGCCGGCGAGGCCGTGAAGGCGGCGGCGGACGGCCGCGTCGTTTACTCCGGCAACGGTCTGCGTGGTTACGGCAACCTCATTATCATCAAACACGATGCAACTTACCTCACGGCGTATGCACACAATCGCGCTTTGATGGTAAAAGAGGGGGACGCGGTAACGAAGGGGCAGAAGATCGCCGAGATGGGTAACAGCGATGCCGACCGCGTGATGCTGCATTTCGAGGTTCGCCGGCAGGGTAAGCCTGTCGATCCGCTGAAGTATTTGCCGCCTCAATAACCGAGACGACCATGCCGAAATCGAAGCGCCACGAGCCGCAAGCCGAGTCTGAGAAGATCAGTCGTGCCACGCAAGCATCGGTGGGGCGAGTGGGTGCTTCGACGGACGACGAAGAGGATGTCGCGGAAAACGAACGTGATCTCGAGGCACGCGACGCCGACGCGGACGGTGGCGACGACGAGCGCGAAGGCCGCCAGGAAGCCGCGCCCGACGTCGACGATTTCCGCACGCTGCTGCAGGCCGAGCTCACGGCCGACACGATCCAGCATTACCTGAACCGCATCAGCGTGAAGCCGCTGCTGACCGTCGAGGAAGAGCAGCGTTATTCGCGTCTCGCGAAGGCCGGCGAATTCGAGGCGCGGCAGGTGATGATCGAGCGCAATCTGCGGCTCGTCGTCAGTATCGCGAAGGGCTACCTGAACCGCGGCGTGCCGCTGCTCGACCTGATCGAGGAAGGCAACCTCGGCCTGATGCACGCGATCGAGAAATTCGACCCGACGCGCGGTTTCCGTTTCTCGACCTACGCGACGTGGTGGATCCGGCAGAGCATCGAGCGGGCGATCATGAATCAGGCCCGCACGGTGCGCCTGCCCGTGCACGTGATCCGCGAACTGAACCAGGTGCTGCGCGCGAAGCGCCACCTCGAAAAGAACTCGATGTCGACGGGCGAAGCGGCCGAACGCCGCGAAGCCAGCATCGACGACATCGCCTATCTCACCGGCAAGACCGCCGAGGAAGTCACCGATATCCTCGCGCTCAACGAGCACACGGCGTCACTCGATGCGCCGCTCGACCTCGATCCCGCGAGCAGCCTGCTCGACCTGCTGCCCGACGACCAGAGTCAGTCGCCCGACGCCGAGGTGCAGCACCGCGAGCTCGAAACGCTGACGCGCGCGTGGCTGTCGCGTCTGTCCGACAAGCACCGGCACGTGATCGAGCGCCGCTTCGGTCTGAACCACATCGAACCGGCGACGCTCGAGGAGCTCGCCGACGAGATGGGGCTCACGCGCGAACGCGTGCGGCAGATCCAGCAGGAAGCGCTGGTGCGCCTCAAGCGGTTCTTCGCCTCCAACGGCGTGCGCAAGGACGCCGTTCTGTAACCGATGACCCCGATTCTTGTTTTTGACATCGAGACGATTCCCGATGTCGACGGCATTCGCCGTCTGGAAGACCTGCCCGCGACGCTCGACGATGCCGCGGTGGCCGAACACGCGTTCGCCGCACGCCGCGAGAAGACCGGCGGTGATTTCCTGCCGCACCACCTGCAGCGGATCGCGGCGATCTCGTGCGTGTTTCGCGACAACAACGGTTTTCGCGTGCGCTCGCTCGGGACGCCGCAGGACAACGAAGCGACGCTGATCCAGTCGTTCTACCGCGTGATCGAGAAATACACGCCGCAACTCGTGTCGTGGAACGGCGGCGGTTTCGATCTGCCGGTGCTCCATTACCGCGCGCTCGTGCACGGCATTCCCGCCACCCGCTACTGGGATCTCGGCGAGGACGACCGTGAATTCAAGTGGAACAACTACATTTCGCGCTATCACTCGCGGCATACCGACCTGATGGATGTGCTCGCGATGTATCAGGCGCGGGCGAACGCGCCGCTCGATGCGCTCGCGAAGCTGTGCGGCTTTCCGGGCAAGCTCGGAATGGACGGCAGCCAGGTGTGGCCGGCGTTCCGGGACGGGCGGATCGACGAAATCCGCAATTATTGCGAAACCGACGTCGTCAACACCTACCTGCTGTATTGCCGGTTCCAGTTGATGCGCGGCGGCCTGACGCCGAGCGAGTATGCGGACGAGATCCTGCTCGTGAAGAACGCGCTTGCGCAGGAACCGGCGCCGCACTGGGTCGAATACCTCGCCGGCTTCGACGCGTAGCGCGGGCGGCCCGCGCTGTCGCCGGTGCGATCAACCCAGTTCGAGCAGCACCGGCTGGTGATCGGATGCGCGTACGTCGCCGTCGATCTCGCAGCCGATGATGCGCGGCAACAGCGTGTCGGTCACGAACACGAAATCGCACGCGAGCGGCCCGTCCGACCATTGCACCGTATCGTAGACGCCGGCCGTCGGCGGCGGTGTATGGCCGGGGTGCCGCGCGACCCACGCGTCGACGAAACTCGGCGCGTCGGCAATCGGCTCCAGGAAGCGCCGGTACGCGTCGCTGTCGAATGCGCTGTTGAAATCACCGCAGACGATCGCATCGCGCGGCTGTCCGGTCGCGCTGAACGGCCCCTCGGGCGTTTCGGCGGGAGCGGGTTGATCCGCGTGCGCGCAGGCCTCGCGATGCCGGTCGCGGAGCGCGTCGACTTGAGCAAGCCGCTGGCGCGCCGAGTAGTACTCCAGATGCGTGGTGACCACGCGCAACGACCCGAAGGACGCTTGCAACTCGATATCCAGCGCGACGCGCGGCATCGACGGCGCGCCGGCGTCGGCCGGCCACGGCAGCGATTGGCGCAGCACACGGCCGACCGGCAGCCGCGTCGCGATCGCGTTGCCGAACTGGCGGCGCGGGGCGCCCGGCCGGATGGCCGGCAGATCGGCGCCGATGGCGTCGACGATCGTATAGCCGGGCAGCAGCGCCGCGAGTTCGGCGAACTGGTCGGGGCCGGGCCGGCCGGGTAGAGCATCGAAGCCGCGTGTAAGCTCCTGCAGGCAGAGCACGTCGAAATCGCCGAGCCGGCGGATGGCCGCGACGGTGCGGGGAAGATCGACGACGCCGTCCGCGTCCCGACCCCATTGGATGTTCCAGTCGATCAATCGCATGGCCGAGTCTCCTTGGTCTGGTGCTGCGAGCAGAACCCGTGCCGTCGGTGGGGCCGCGCTGCGGGCAATGGGAGGCGGTCCTCAGTCGCTCACGCGCGGCGCAGCGCGGCATCGGCCTGCGCATCGGCAGCGGCGCTTGCGCGACGAAAGCACGCGACGGGGGCCTTCGTCGTCTACAATCTCGCCTTCTTCAACGTTTGTCAGGAAAAGCTGGTGTCCGAAGCCGTCCCCACTTCTGCGCGCAAATCGAAAAATGCGCCCGTCGCGCCCGGGCCTGCCCCGGTTCTCGAGATCGAATCGCTCGACATGGAAGCGCGCGGTGTCGGCCGCACGATGACCGAGGACGGCGAGCCGGGCAAGGTGATCTTCGTCGAAGGCGCGCTGCCGGGCGAACGCGTGACCTATTCGAGCTATCGCCGCAAGCCGAGCTACGAGCAGGCGACGGTTGTCGACATTCTGCGCCCGAGCGTCATGCGCACCCAGCCGAAGTGCACGTTCTTCGGCACCTGCGGCGGCTGCTCGATGCAGCATCTCGACATGCGCGCGCAGGTGGCGGTCAAGCAGCGCGTGCTGGAAGATAATCTGTGGCACCTGGCGAAGCTGCGCGCGGAAACGATGTTCGCGCCGATCCACGGCCCGTCGTGGGGCTATCGCTACCGGGCGCGCCTGACCGTGCGCAACGTCGCGAAGAAGGGCGGCGTGCTGGTCGGCTTCCACGAGAAGAAGAGCAGCTACGTGGCCGACATGACGAGCTGCGAAGTGCTGCCGCCGCATGTGTCGGCGATGCTCGTGCCGCTGCGGCGGCTCGTCGAGGGGCTGTCGATTCGCGACCGGATGCCGCAGATCGAGCTCGCGGTCGGCTCGACCGTCACGGCGCTCGTGCTGCGCGTGCTGGAGCCGATCAACGCGGACGACGAAGCGCTGCTGCGCGCGTTCGCGGACGAGCACAAGGTGCAGTTCTGGCTGCAGCCGAAGGGGCCGGACACGGTGACGCCGTTCTATCCGCTCGACGTGTCGCTCGACTACACGCTGCCGGAATTCGGCATCCGCATGCCGTTCAAGCCGACCGATTTCACGCAGGTCAATCACCAGATCAACCGCGTGCTGGTGGGCCGCGCGCTGCGCTTGCTCGCGCCGTCGCGCGACGATCGCGTGCTCGACCTGTTCTGCGGGATCGGCAACTTCACGCTGCCGCTCGCGCGGCTGTCGCGCGAAGTGATGGGCATCGAGGGCAGCGACACGCTGACCACGCGCGCGCTGGCGAACGCACGCGAGAACGGTGTCGACGGCCACACGACGTTCGCGTGCCGGAACCTGTTCGAGGTGACGGGCGACGATCTCCGTGCGCTCGGCGCATTCGACAAGTTCCTGATCGACCCGCCGCGCGAAGGCGCGCTCGCGGTATCGAAGGCGCTGGCCGAGATCGCGCAGAGCGGCGCAGGCCCGTTGCCGAAGCGCATCGTCTACGTGTCGTGCAACCCGTCGACGCTCGCGCGCGATGCGGGCCTGCTCGTGCACGAGGCCGGCTACCGGCTGAAGGGCGCCGGGGTCGTGAACATGTTCCCGAATACGTCGCACGTCGAATCGATCGCGCTGTTCGAGCGCGACTGAGCCGGGCGGCGGACGTAAAAAAACCGGCCCGCGGGCCGGTTTTTCATGGTGCGTGCCGAACGTCAGTTGCGGTTGCCGCCGAAGATGCCGAGCAGCGCGAGCAGGTTCGTGAACACGTTGTACAGATCGAGGTAGATCGCGAGCGTGGCCGAGATGTAGTTCGTCTCGCCGCCGTTCACGACGCGCTGGACGTCGAACAGCATGTAGGCCGAGAAGATCGCGATCGCGAGCACCGACACGGTGAGCATCAGCGCGGGCAGTTGCAGGAAGATGTTCGCGACCGACGCGAGCAGGATCACGATCACGCCCATGAACAGCCACTTGCCGAGCCCCGAGAAGTCGCGCTTGCTGACGGTGGCGATCGTCGCCATCGTGGCGAAGATGATGCCGGTGCCGCCGAACGCGAGCATGATCAGCGACGGGCCGTTCGAGAAGCCGAGGATGAAGCTCAGCAGCCGCGACAGCATCAGGCCCATGAAGAACGTGAAGCCGAGCAGCACGAACACGCCGGCCGCGCTGTTTTTCGTCCGCTCGATCGCGAACATGAAGCCGAACGCGATCGCGAAGAACGCGAGCAGGCTCATCATCGGGCTCGTGGCCGCGAACAGCGAGAAGCCCGTCGCGACGCCGACCCAGGCGCCCAGCACGGTCGGCACCATCGATAGCGCGAGCAGCCAGTACGTGTTCCGCAGCACGCGGTTGCGAACCTCGGCGGTGCTGACGGAACCGCCGCGGCCGAAATTGTACGGATAGTCGTTCATGGTTTCTCCTAACATTGAACGCGTGGGCGTCCGGGGCCGGTTCGGCGCGCGCGATGTGCGGCGCAGCAAACCGGGGCAGCTATGGCTAAGATAGGTTCCGTGCCGGGAGGTTTCAATGGCCCGGCGGCACAAAACATATGGATTCTGAACCTTTCATTCGTGTAAGGGTTCAATCGCAATGATACACGGGATCGTGCTACAATAGCGGATTCATTTGAACCTGTAACTTCTTAATTTTTTGGAGTTTTTATGGCAATCGAGCGCACCCTGTCGATCATCAAGCCGGATGCGGTGGCAAAGAACGTGATCGGCCAGATCTACAGCCGTTTCGAAGGCGCCGGCCTGAAGATCGTCGCATCGCGCATGGCACACCTGTCGCGTGCTGACGCAGAGAAGTTCTATGCAGTTCACGCAGCGCGTCCGTTCTTCAAGGATCTCGTCGATTTCATGATCTCGGGCCCGGTGATGATCCAGGTTCTGGAAGGTGAAGGCGCGATCCTGAAGAACCGCGACCTGATGGGCGCGACGGATCCGAAGAAGGCGGAAAAGGGCACGATCCGCGCCGACTTCGCCGACAGCATCGACGCGAACGCCGTGCACGGCTCGGACGCTGCGGAAACGGCAGCGGTCGAAATCGCGTTCTTCTTCCCGGAAATGAACGTTTACTCGCGTTAAGCCCTGGCTGACAGCAAGTAGGCAGGATTCAGCGCACGCGGCAAGGCAGCACATCATGACGAGCGAAACTTCCGTCAATCTTCTCGACTTCGACGCCGAGGGTCTTGTCGCGTACTGCGGCAGCCTGGGCGAGAAGCCGTTCCGCGCCAAGCAGTTGCAGCGCTGGATCCACCAGTACAACGCCGGCGATTTCGACGGCATGACCGATCTCGCGAAGTCCCTGAGAGAAAAGCTCAAGGGCCGCGCGTCGATCGTGATGCCGGACATCGCC
>NZ_BCPP01000214.1:0-8225 GCF_016586125.1 Burkholderia sp. E168m23 | reverse complement strand
CGTCGAGAACGCCGGCAGTAGGCCGATCGCGACCGTCGACAGCCCCATCAGCATCACGGTCAGCACGAGCATCCGCTTGCGGCCGAGCCGGTCGCCGTAGTGACCGAACACGATGCCGCCGAGCGGCCGGAACAGGAAGCCGACGCCGAAGGTGGCGAACGCCGCGAGCGTGCCCATCGTCGGACTGACTTTCGGGAAAAACTCGGAATTGAACACCAGCGCGGCGACGATCCCGTACAGCAGGAAGTCGTACCAGTCGACGACGGCGCCGACGAAGCTGCCGATCGCGGCCTTGCGGGCCTGGCTGCGCGCACGGGCGCCGGCGGCGGCGTCGAGGGTGTCGAAGGTGGGGGTCATGGCGATGTCTCCTGGCACGGCGCATCGTGGATCGTGGCGGCGCCGCGTCCGATGCTGCATTGAAGTCGATGGGTGAACGGAGAATAGGGCGCGGACCGCGCGGCGGCAATTGGCCAATCGGATAAAGTGCGCGATTATCGTTCAAATCCGTGCGATTATCGAACGCTTTCCGGGTTTGCACTAGGCGGTGCGACGATATCCCGTTCGGCCGGGGTGTGCCGCCGTGAACGATCTGGTTAAAATCTGCAGCATCGACAACTCGCCCGTTCGGGGCGGAGGCGAGGCCGCCACATCGGCCGCGCATGCCGCACGCGACAGGCCCGATTCCCCATCGACCGCATGCCCCCGGAGACTGGAATGCCCGGCAATTCCCACCCCTTGTCCAGCGATACGCCGCCCGTCGCCGATCCGGCCGCCAATCCGCTCGGGATGGCCGGCCTCGAATTCGTCGAATTCGCGGCGCCCGTGCCGGACGCGCTCGCGCAACGCTTCGAGCAGCTTGGGTTCAAGGCGATCGCGCGGCACGTCAGCAAGAACGTCACGTTGTACCGGCAGGGGCAGATGCATTTCCTGATCAACGCCGAGCCCGATTCGTTCGCCGCGCGCTATGCGGAGGAGTACGGGATGGGCGTCTGCGCGATCGGGCTGCGGGTGGCGAATGCCCGGCGCGCGTTCGAACGCGCGATCCAGCTCGGAGCATGGGCGTTCGAAGGCGAAAAGGTCGGCGTCGGCGAGCTGAAGATCCCTGCCATCCAGGGCATCGGCGATTCGCACCTGTATTTCGTCGACCGCTGGCGCGGGCGGGACGGCCAGCGCGGCGGCGTCGGCGACATCTCCATCTTCGACATCGATTTCCGGCCGATCGACATCGCGACCGCGCATACCGATCTCGACTGCGCGGGCGTCGGCCTGCAGCAGGTCGACCACTTCACGCAAACGGTCGGCGCGGGACGGATGCAGGAGTGGCTGGATTTCTACCACGACCTGCTGCATTTTCGCGAGATCCACCAGATCGACGCGCACTGGCATGTGTCGGAGGAATCGCGCGTAATGGTGTCGCCGTGCGGCGCGGTCCGGATTCCGGTCTACGAGGAAGGCACGCGGCGTACCGACCTGATGCATGCGTACCTGCCCGACCATCCGGGCGAGGGCGTGCAGCACGTCGCGCTGGCCACCGACGACATCCTGTCGTGCGTCGATGCCCTGCGCGCGAACGGCGTCGAGTTCATCGAGCCGCCTGCACGCTATTACGACGACGTCGATGCGCGGCTGCCCGCGCATGGTGTCGATCTCGACGCGCTGCGCCGCCGCGCGGTGCTGGTCGACGGCGAGATCGGCAGCGACGGCGTGCCGAGGCTGTTCTTCCAGACCTTCGTCAAACGCCGCCCCGGCGAGATTTTCTTCGAGATCGTGCAGCGCAAGGGGCACCACGGGTTCGGCGAGGGCAACCTCGCGGCACTCGCCCGCGCGCGCGACGCCGGGTGAACGATCTGCGCCGGCGGCCGGCAAGCGGTTCGGCGCGGGGGCATTCGATGTCCGTATCTGCGACGACGTAACTGCTTCGATCCTGTCAGGGCTACCCGTCGACCAAGGGTCGAAGTACTGCAGCAAAGACCGACAGCCCGTCGCGGCCGGTCGATTCATCACGCCGGATCGGCCGCCGCGAGGTTGCGGCTTTGCCGACGCATGCCCGCGAAGATCGCGTCTGCCACGTCCGCGGGAAAGTCCGGCGGGATCTGCGCGGCGGCTTCGGCAATCGCGGGCTCCGTCCGTGCTGCGACGGCCGCCATCGCGGCCCGCACATTGTCTTCGGTCAGGCCGACACGACGGCCCTGTGCGATCCAGTGGCGCGGCTGGATTTCACCGATCACGTAGTGCCGGTTCTTCCCGCAGACGGCCATCGCCAGGCGGGCGCGGCGCGGCGGGATCTGGTTGCGGCGCGTACCGATGATCGGATGCGCGGACAGCACGTCGTACAGCGGCGTGCTGCGATATGCATTACCGGGCAGGTGCGCGATGCTGAAGTTCTTCGCGTGGCCGTCGATCGCCGCCAACACCCAGAATACAAGCTGTGCGACGAAGAAATTCATCCGGTCGCGCGAAGCGTCGGCCGAATTCGCGAGGATGCCCATGATCGTCTCGATGCCGGGGCCGCCGTCCGTTTCGTATTTCGCCCCCGACGGCGTGCCGGTCGCCTGACACATGTCCTCCTGCGGCAGCCGCAGGATCCACGAGCCGTCGCGCGACGGGCGACGGTCGAAGCGCTCGACGATGAGTGCCTTCTGATCGTCGAACCGGCCGATTTCGCACGGCGCGACCGACAGGCCGTACGCGGCGACAAGCTTCGAGCACAACCATTCGTTTTCGACGGACGTGCGCATGTCGGCCTGCATGTTGCCGACGCGCCCGAGCGGCAGCTTGAAGATGTGGGTCGTCGGCGTGCTGCCCGACGGCCGCAGCCAGCGGTTGCGCTGACGCAGCAGCGCGGTCTTTTCCTGCGCGCCGGCAATCGACAGGCGCAGGTCGCCGTCCGGTTCTCCGCTGCCGGGCAGTGGCGTGGCGGTCGCGTGGCGCAGCACATCGGCAACGGCTGCGTCGTCGAGCGGCGCGCCTTCGATTGCCTCGAGATCGACCGGGGTCTCGTCGGGCGGCAGCATTTGAATCGCGCCGACGCAATCGCGGCCGATCGACGCGAGCAATTCGAACGGCGCTATCGATCGGAGCCGGTAACGCTGCGCGATGCGGCGGCGGATCGGCTCGCTGTCCGGCAGCAGGTTGTCGAAGTAGTCGGCCACGATCGCGCCTTGGTGCGGCTGGTTGCCGGGCGTGAAGGGCAGCGACAATGACAGTGGCCGGCCCTGGGGATCATCGAGCCAGTCCGGCAGGTAGACGAGACGCTCGACCCCGCGCCGGATTTCCCAGTAGCCGACAGGAATGCCGTTCATCCACAGGTCGAGCCGGTCGCTGCGGGCGCGTGCGACCATCGTCACCAGTCCTCCCGCTTCGAGACGCGTGGCGTGGTCCGAGTCGTCGCTGTCGGGCGCCTCCGCGCAGCGCCGACGGCGGTCCCGGTCGGGGTTTTGGCGGCCGTGGTGCCGCGCTTGCCCGCGACCGGCTTGCGGCGCGCCACCGGTTCGGCAGCGGAAGCCGAATCGGCCGCTTCCGCCGGTGCATCCCGCTCGTCGAGGCTGAGCATCATGCGAACGCCAAGCGCGTTCATCACCTTGAAAAGCCGTTCGATGCTGACCGCCGACGGGTTGGCTTCGAGCTGAGCATAAGATTGCTGGGTGATGCCGAGGCGAGCGGCCAGTTGCGCCTGCGTGAGCCCCGCGGATTTGCGGAAGCCGACGAGGATCGGACGCAACTGGGTCAGGGTCTGGACAGGAAAAGCCATCGGGCGCTCCGCGAGATGACAGGTGATCGTTTGTAATCGGAAAATACAGTCTATGACATGTATCGTCAAAATACAAACCATAGGCTGTATTAACAAAAAACAAACAATAACCTGTTACGCGGAACCCGATCGATCATCCCGCTTGCGGTTGTCGCGTACGACGCCCGCGAAGCATACGTGTGCGTCGTGGCACGCCATGCAAGACGTCCCGATACTCGATCGCGCGAAACTGTCCCATGCTGTATGCCATGGCCGTTGCTCGGCGGCACTCGTGTGGATTCTGCTCGGGAGTGTCGCGTCGTTCGGAGAGGTAGCAGCATCGATGCGTCACGCACTACATGGCGATGGCGACATCACGCAAAAGAGGCTCGCGGGATGCGAGCCTCTTCTTTATTTCCGTGCCGTCGATCAGACGTCTCGGAGCATCAACGAGCGGCTCGGCTCCCCCCGTTCACGACCCGCGCGTCGAGCGATTCGCCCAATCGGCCCGTGCCGGCCACTGCGCACAGCCGCGCCGGATGAATCCGACACCCGTGCGAATCACGAGCGCGCCGATCGCGAACGCGGCCAGATCGTCCAGCCGGCCGAAGCCGACCAGCGCCGCACTCATCGCGAGCGCCGCGAGCAACGACGACAGCGCATCGGTCCGCACGTGCCAGCCGCTTGCCTCGAGCAGCGCGGAGCCGGTCTCGCGTGCCTTGCGCAGCATCCAGTACGACAGCACGGCCTTGCCGGCGAGTGTGACGGCAACCAGCGCGAGCGCGGTCGCGCCCGGCTGCACGACGGGTGGCGTATCGAACCGGGTCGTTGCATGCCAGATCATCTGCGCGCCGGTTACGGCCAGCAACGCACCGAGGCCCGCGAGCGCGAGCGGCTCGTAAGTCGGCCGACGTGCCGGCGGCAAGCGCGCGTCGAGCCGACAGGCGACGAGGATCAGCGCATCGGCCGCCAAGTCGATCGCGGCGTGTGCGACGTCCGCGAGCAACCCCGACGAATGCGCGGACCATGCCGCCGCCGTCTCGACGGCGAGCAGCAGCAGGTTGATCGCGAGGCTGACGGCGAGGGCGCGGGACGTGGCTGCGTAAACGTGGGGCGTGGTGCGCGACGGGCGCTGCATGGCGGATCGCTTGTCGGAATCGGGGACGAGTTCGGACGTTACCGGCCGACGGTGGCACGCAAATGACAGACGAAACCACGGCGCCGGGACAGGATTCGGCGCACGACGATCCGCCGGCCGGTAACCCACCGCGCTCACCGCTTTCGATCGCGCTGAAAAAATTACAGCGCACGTTCGTTCGATAGCGAATTCAGCGGCATCGCATGACGCTGCAGCCCCATCGACGCAAGCCGCACAATGGCGTACCAAAGCGTGATGAGCGACGCTGCCGGCGTGCGGTCAGGACCGTGGTTTGCTTTCGCGACAGCCCGGCAGGTTGGCCCAGACGGCGTATCGAGGGAGTTCCTCGGCCATCGGACACCGTCAGGCGACGAAACGCATTGCCCACTCGCTTCAGCAGCCGATGCACGACAGCCAACGCCTTTCCCCGTCCGACACGATGCGTGAGTCAAGCACGATCGTCGTCAGTCGCGTCGTTCATCCGGGGCGGGAAAGGCAATTCGATCACTGGGCGCGCGAGATCGACGCGGCGGCGCGGCGTTACCCGGGGCACCTCGGAAACGTTCGCCTGAGCGATTCGAGCGGCATCAACTACCTGATTTACCGCTTCGACTCGCCGGCGCACCTGCATGCGTGGGTGTCCTCCGGGGAACGGCGAAAGCTGATTGCGAAGGGCGACGAGATATCGGACGAACATCGCGACGCCGCGGTCGGCATGGATGCGTGGTTCGCGATCGCCGGCAAGCCCGCTACACCGAAGTGGAAGACGTTTCTCGTGACGTGGCTGGCCGTCTACCCGGTCCTGCTGTCGATCACGTACCTACTGAATGCGCTCCTGCCAGCGTTGGAGCGTCCTGTCCAACTCGCGCTCAGCTCTGCGCTGCTGACCTCATCGCTGACCTGGATCATCATGCCGCTCCTCACGAGGCAACTTCGGCCATGGCTGCTCCGGGGCGTGAAACAGGTCGAGAGCCTGAGCGACCGACACAGCAACGGATGACGACCCATGCAGAATGAACCATCGATGTCAGGGATGCCGGCGCCCGGCCTGCCGGCCGGTTTCGATCGACGCTTCAGCCGACGCTACGCGCAGGTCGATGACGTGCGCCTCCATTACGTGACCGGCGGCCCGGACGACGGCGAGCTGGTGGTTCTGCTGCACGGCTGGCCGCAAACCTGGTACACGTGGCGTCACGTGATGCCGGTGCTGGCGCAAGAGGGATATCGGGTCGTCGCGGTCGACTACCGCGGCGCGGGCGAATCCGACAAGCCGCTCGGCGGCTACGACAAAGCCTCGATGGCGGGCGACATCCGCGCACTCGTTCGCCAACTCGGCGCGACGCGCATCCACCTCGTCGGCCGCGACATCGGCGTGATGGTGGCGTACGCATACGCCGCGCAACGGCCTGCCGAGATCGTGAAGCTTGCGATGCTCGACGTTCCGGTGCCGGGCACGCGCATCTGGGACGAAGCGAAGGCCCGTGCCGATCCGCAGATCTGGCATTTCGGATTGCATCAGCAGCGCGATATCGCCGAACTGCTGATTGCGGGCAAGGAGCACGCCTACATTCTCGATTTCTACAAGAAGAGGGCCCATGTCGCGTTGTCGAACGACGATATCGCCGTCTACGCCGACGCTTATGCGGCGCCGGGCGCGCTACGCGCCGGGTTCGAACTCTATCGCGCGTTCCCGCAGGACGAGACGCAGTTCAAGGCGTTCATGAAGCACAAGCTCCCGATGCCGGTGCTCGCGCTCGCCGGCGACAAGAGCAACGGCGCCAAGGAATTCGACATGGCGAAGGAACTGGCGCTGGATGTGCGCGGAGCCGTTGCGCCGAATACGGGCCATTGGCTGCCGGACGAGAATCCGGCCTTCCTGACGCGCCAGTTGCTCGATTTCTTCAGGGAGCCCGCGCCAAACCGTTGAAGGCCGCTGCCGTGACCCGTCGCGCTTCTGGCCGCCAGCGCGCGTGCTGGTTTGGTAGGGCGCGCATGGTGCTCCGCATCCGGTGCGACAGCGCGGCTTCGCCGGCGAATGTCGCGGCGCGCAGTACGGCGCGGCCATAACCGGCGTCGGACGCATCGTCCGGGATCACGTCGAATTCCGCGTGCGGCCGAATTCCGCGTGCTTCGTACGATACGCCGGCCGCATCGCGCGTCACGTGATTCGCGATGCCCATCATCCAGCCGTTATCCCACCGTTCGGCAATCCCGTCGCCAAAGCCGCCGCGGGCAACGCGCCCTGCGTGATCTGGCCGGCCGCGTCGCATGCGGCGGCGTGCGCATCACCCGCACCACCAGGTATTCGCCAGCGCCGGCCATCCGTTTTTCCATCGTTGCCCCGGCCAAGCAACGCAAAGTGGCCCGCTTCGAATCGCGCAATGTTGACGTTTTTCGAGGCGGTTGCAGCGGCGTTGTTGCTCGGCACCAAGCTGGGCGAAGGCGGGGCGGCCAACAGCACAGCGCGAAGGGCCGATATCAGACCGGGAATCTTTTATCTCGACATTATAGAAATAATGTCAAATTCAATTATTCGATTGATTGGATATTTGACGGTTTACGTTATATTATTTACGGAATTTACCTCAGAGCCCGCCATGTCCGATCTCGCCGCCGACGAATCCCGCCTGACCGCCGAAATCGAGCGTCTCAAGGCCGACTTTCCGAAAACGCGCGAGCTGTACCGCGAAGCCTGCGCACTGCTGTTCTTCCGCTTCGGCATCACGCCGACGGCGAATCGCCTGTACCAGCTCGTTCGCAAGGGCAGCATGAGCACGCCGACGGCTGTCCTCGGCGAGTTCTGGGCCGAGCTGCGGGAAAAGAGCCGGGTGCGCATCGAGCATCCGGACCTGCCGGCCGATCTGCAGGCAGCGGCCGGCGAACTGGTCGCGGCGCTGTGGAACCGGTCGAGTACCGACGCGGCCGCAGCACTCGATGCGCTGCGCGCGGAAGTCGAGGCCGAGCGGGCGGCGGCGCAAGCGGAAGTCGCGACGCTGCAGGCCGAACTGGCCCGCACCGAAACCGCGCTGGAGCAACGCACGGCCGCGCTGCTGGCCGCGCAGGTTCGCATTCAGGAACTCGAGCAGGCGAGGGCGGCGGACGATGCCTCTCACCAAGCGCTAAAAGCGGAGATCGAACGCCTGAAGGCCGACAACGCGGAGGGCGACCGCGCGCTCGCCGAGGCCCGCGCGGATTTCACCACCCAGCTCGACCGGTTGCGCGACGACGCGGGCCGCGCCGAGGAGCGCCTGCGCGCATCGGAGAAGCGGGCGCTTCAGGAAATCGACCGCGAGCGGCTCGCGGCCGCGCGCTTGCAAAAGGAACTCGACGCGGCGACATCGCGCGCGGAACAGCGCG
>NZ_BCPP01000213.1:0-8233 GCF_016586125.1 Burkholderia sp. E168m23 | reverse complement strand
TGTATGCTATACGAAGTTATTACGAGCCGGCGTCCATCGTTGCATTCATGCAATGATGGATTCCAAACGATTCTATTTCGCAAATATTGTCCGATCCGTATTCTCCTTTCCACCGGCTGCACGACATCACGTCGCAAGCCACTGGACCAAGCAAAAGGAGAATCACGATGAATACGCAAGCCACACCGAACACGCCCGATACCGCGACGGTTACCTTCCTCGATGCGCTGAACAGTGCCACCGGCCCAGCAATCGAGACGCTCACGCCCGCCGAAGCGCGCGAAGTCTTGGCAGGCGCCCAGCGCAGCGTGCCGGTCGACGTCTCGGGCATTGACGTCACGCGCCGCACGGTCGAGCAGGACGGCCTGGTCGTGTCGCTTGTCGTCGTCAAGCCGCAGGATTCGCGCGGTGTGCTGCCCGTGTTCATGTTCTTCCACGGCGGTGGCTGGATTCTCGGCGACTACCCGACGCATGAGCGTCTCGTGCGGGATCTTGTTGTCCAGTCGGGCTCGGCGGCGGTGTTCGTCGAATACACGCCTTCGCCCGAAGCGCGCTATCCGGTCGCGATCAACGAAGCCTACGCCGCGACGAAGTGGGTTGCCGCACATGGCGCGGAGATCGGCGTCGATGGTGCGCGGCTGGCCGTCGTGGGCAACAGCGTGGGCGGCAACATGGCCGCGGTCGTCAGCCAGATGGCGAAGGACCGTCAAGGCCCGGCAATCCGCTTCCAGGGCCTCATGTGGCCGGTGGCCGACCACGCGTTCGACAATGCCTCGTACGACGCCTTTGCAAATGGCTACTTCCTGAGCCGCGACATGATGAAGTGGTTCTGGAATGCCTACACGATCGACGAAGGTGAGCGCAACGAACGCTACGCGTCGCCGCTGCGCGCGTCACTCGACGAATTGAAGGGCTTGCCGCCCGCGCTCATCCAGACGGCGCAGTTCGACGTGCTGCGCGACGAAGGCGAAGCATATGGATATCGGCTCGACCAGGCGGGCAACGACGTGACGACGATCCAGTACAAAGGCACGATCCACGACTTCGGCCTACTCAACGTGCTTGCTGCGGACGCACCGACGCGCGCAGCGATGCAGCAGATGGCGACTGCGTTGAAGACGCATCTGCAATGAATCGCATCCTTTAACGCCTTTATCGAGCCGATCATGAACGACGCTAAACAACTGCTTTCCGCTTATCTCGAATCGATTCGTGACCCACGTGCGGCCGCTGCACTGTTTGCCGACGATGGCGTGCTGGAGCTCCCTTATCTGAAGTCGCTTGGCATTGACGGGCGAGCACAGGGGCCAAAAGCGATCGAAGGCTTCATCGCCTCGCTGCTCGCGAAAGTACCGGATTTTTCGTTCAGAAATGTGCGGCTGCTGATCGAAACGCCTGAGCAGGTATTCGCCGAATATGAAGTCGAAGCGCTCGTGCCATCGACGGGGAAAATCTATCGACAGATGTACGCAGGGCGGCTGGTGGCGAACAACGGCAAAATCCTGCTCTTGCGCGAAGCACTGGATACAATGGCTGCGGCACGCGCATTCTCGACGGCGCAGGCCATTTGAAGAGATGACGATGAAAGGCCGCTTGATCAATCGAAGCGGCCTGCCGCTGTTTCATCCCGACTGGTCGCTTCTGGCCGGTTTCCGCCCAACACGGTCGGCTGTAGCCGACCCTGAAGCGACAGTCGCCGGTCCAGAGAGCGGTCATTCAACGTGCGCATCGATGAACGGGCGGATGCTTCGAACGCCTTCTTCGGCGAGGCAAGCCGATGTATCCCGGCGCATCGTCGCGCGCACAAATTTCGCCCGAGATCGAAATCCCGATGAGTCAGTTGGCGCTTAGCTACTACACCCCGGCTGTATCCGCATTCGACTCGCTATTGCTAACACCAATCTCCGTTCGTACCTTGTGCGGCGTTTTGCCAGTCCATGAGTGGAACGCGCGAGCAAAGGAATTGGAATCGTCGAATCCCAGTAGAAAGGAGATCTCGGCGCTAGACATCGTAGTGTTGCCAAGATAGTGATAGGCCAACGATTCACGCAAAGTGTCCAGCGTTTGCTGGAACGAGGTTCCCTCATCTTGAAGCCTGCGCTGCAACGTGCGGACGCTGACCGCAAGTTTTCGACTGATCACTTGCATGGACACCTCTCCTGCCGGGAGCGTCTCCAGCAGGGTACTGCGCACTCTTTCCGCCATACTGGCCGTCCTATCCAAATCCGCTAGTCTCTGACGTAGCGATGGCTCGAAGAACTGCCACATTTTGTGGTTTTCGGTCAGGAATGGCCGCTCGATATCCTCAGCAGCGAATACAACGGTGGCTAAGGGCGCATCTGTCACTGGCACGCCGAAATATGCTTGGTAGGCGGCCACGCTGTCATTCGATTCGCCCGTCGCCAACGGCCAACTCACTCGTAATGGGCGTACCGGACTTCGTGTCGCCAAGCGTGCTAGTTGCACGAAAAAGACCAGCTTGAAAGTGAGAAATACATCGGGTGGCGGCAGGGTGTGATCCAAGAAGTCGATGGAAACTGTGGTGTGCTCGATCGCTCGATCGATCCGAATGATCATGGGCGCTATCAGTCTGACGTACTTCGCGATTCGGTCGAGTGCTCCGCCCATATTTGAACTACATAGCGCGGCGAAAAGCTCGGGATCGAACCAGTCCGACGACATCACCTTTGCGATTTGCAGCGCTGCCGGTACGTCCGCGTTGATTGTCGCTGCCTCGGCCTCAATGGCCTTCCACAACATGAAGAAACTGGTCGGATCGAGGCGAACGTTCTGACGCGAAAACAGATCCCCCGGTAGCTGCGCACGGCGCAAAACCGGCGAAGCTGCAATGCCTGCATCCTGCATCAACAAGCGCCATCCGGGCCAAATGGCATAGTCCGTCGGATGGCCATGCCGACCGCTCGGGGGATAGTTACTTTTCGTATTCATCGCATGAGTCTATCCCGCAGATCGCGCCATCACAATAGCAAAACCCGCCACTTGGGACCGCGTAAATATTGGCGTGTTCGGCGAGTCTGTTGGCGTGATCGGCTAGTGTCCATGGCGCGATCGGCAGGCAGAATGGCAGCAACCGTCGAGGATCGTCAGAATTGGTTTGCACCTCGAATCGCGCGTCATGCCGTTGCCGAGCCAGCATGGCCATCCACTCTAGCCAGCCTCGCCGAGTCGTTCTTGAAGGAGGCCGGCAATGACGAACTCGGATCCATCTACATCAACAATTTTTCGCAAGCCTTCATAGGCCATTTCGAATACCGGGAGCTGGAGAGATGAAGAAGACAATTTTGATTACTGGGGCATCGTCGGGCTTTGGTTTGATGCTGGCGAACAAACTCCACAAGGACGGCTTCAACGTGATCGGCACCAGTCGTCAGCCGGAAAAATACGCGCGGAACGTGCCCTTCAAGTTGCTGCGCCTTGATATCGACGACGACACTTCTATCGAGTCGTTCACGCATGAGCTTTTCACCTATACGAAGCAACTTGACGTTCTCGTCAACAATGCGGGCTACATGGTGACGGGTATCGCTGAAGAGACACCGCTTGAAGTCGGGCGGCAGCAGTTCGAAACGAACTTCTGGGGAACGGTCAAGGTCACGAACGCCTTGCTCCCCTTCTTTCGCAAGCAAAAGAGCGGGCAGATCATCACCGTCAGTTCCATCGTTGGCTTGATCGGCCCGCCGAATCTGTCCTATTACTCGGCTTCGAAGCATGCGGTCGAAGGTTATTTCAAAGCCCTGCGTTTCGAGCTGAACCAGTTCAACATCAAAGTCAGCGTGGTCGAGCCGGTGTGGTTCAAAACCAACCTTGGACAAAATTCGGTTTCGTCTACAGGTGGCAATATCCCCGACTACGACGCTTACCGCAAACAGGTTCGTGCCGCCACGCAAAAAGGTATCGATGAGGCCGAGGCGCCTGATGCGGTTGTGCACACCATCACGAAAATGATCGGCACGAAAGAACCGAAGTTCAGCAATCCGGTTGGCAAGATGACGGGGATGATTCTTTTCCTGCAAAGCTATGCGCCCAAGATGTTCGAAAGCTCGATTCTCAAGAGCGTCAGGACCGCCGGATAAGCACGCCGGAGGCGAGTAGAACGAACCGAACCGTCAAGCTAGAACGGTTATGGTTCAGAATATTCAATAAGGAGTATTGATGAAATATTACCTGTGCAAGTTCATTCCTCCGCGACCCGACTTTCTCGCGACAATGTCGGACGACGAGTTGAAGTTGATGAAGCGACATGGCGCCTTTCTCGATGAGTTGTTCGCGCAAGGCGTGATCGTGGCACACGGTCCTGTGATTGATGACACTGGTGGCTATGGTGTCTCCCTCTACCAAATTCCGGACGAGGATGACATTGCCGCTTTCACCTCACAAGATCCCATCGTGCAAAACGGCGTCGGTCACTACGAGCACTACGTCATGCTGCGTTTGACATCGCACAACTGACCCACTCTCTGTAAGGAAGTCTTCATGAAAATCCAAGGTTCTGTCGCGCTCGTTACGGGTGCCAATCGCGGACTGGGTGCAGCCTTCACCCGCGCCTTGCTTACCGCTGGCGCGGCCAAGGTCTATGCAGCAGCGCGCGAAGCGTCCACCGTCACCGCATCTGGCGTGGTGCCCGTACGGCTCGACGTGACTCGCGCCGATCAGGTCGAAGCGCTCGCCCGCGAATTGGGCGACGTCAGCTTGCTGGTGAACAACGCCGGCATCGGAGGCTCCGGCGCAGTGCTTGCACCATCATCGATCGATATGCTGCGACAGCAGTTCGAGACAAATGCCGTGGGGCCGTTACGGATGGCGCAAGCGTTCGCGCCGATCCTGGCGGCGTCTGGCAGTAGTGCCATGATCAATGTCATTTCCGCGCTCAGTTGGGCGACTCTGCCAGGCATTACCGGCAGTTACAGCGCATCGAAGGCCGCCGCTTGGGCCTTGAGTAACGCGATGCGGCAGGAATTAAGTGCCCAAGGCACAGAAGTTCTTTCGCTGCATGTCGCCTTCATGGATACCGACATGGCGCGGGGCGTACCCGGCCCCAAGGCTTCCCCAGACGAGGTTGCGCGTATGGCTCTCGCCGCATTAGAGGCCGGTCACTCAGAACTCTTGGCGGATGAGGTTACCCGCAGCGTACATGCTGGCCTGACGGCAGTGCCACCGATGTATCTAGGAATGCTTGGATGACGCCCGGTCCGAGGCGCGCCCCGAGCCACGGGAATGAGCTGCACCGGCTATCCTCTCTCTTGGGACGATGTTCGTTGTGTCCGGTGGAGGAGGCAAGTACGGTCACACTTACTCCAGCGTAGCCAATTCAACGGATTACTTCATCAGGCGGCCCGGCGCATCTGCGAAACGGCCCGCGCGCGCACCGCGAACGTCAGGATAACCGCACCGGCGAGCGCCGACGCGCCCGCAAGCACGAACGCACTTGCATACCCACCACCATACTGGACGAGCCAGCCGGTCAAGCTTGGCGACAGGATGCCTGCGAGATTCGCGAGCAGATGAACGAACCCGCCGGCCGAGCCGACGCGTTCGCGAGGCACGATTTCCTGCAGCAACGACCAGCAAGCCTGCGGTGCCATGAACGCGAAAAGGCTTGCGATCGCGATCAACGTGACGGCCGCGCCGAGCGAACTCACCCGTGACGCCAGCAGCACGCACGCCGCCGCCACCGCCAGCCCGACGACGATCACGATCTTGCGCGCGAACAGCACGTCGCCGGTGCGCCGGTAGATGCGGTCCGACACGGTGCCGCCGGCCACGAAACCGACGGTCGCGCCGAGCCAGGGCAGAATCCCGACGACGCTCATCTGCTTGATGTTTAGATGCTGGTAGTCGGTGAGATAGCTGGGCAACCATGACAGGAAGAAATAGAGCACGTAGTTGAAGCTGAAGAACGCGAGCGCGACGCCGAGCACCGGCCGCGACAGCAGATCGCGCAGCAGCGGACGCGCGGCGCGCTCGTCCGCATGCGCATCCAGTGAGACGCCGACCGTCCGGTCGGATGCGATCTCGCGCACCTCTTCCGGCGACACGCGCGGGTGGCTCGCCGGATCGTCGCGGAACAACGCCCACCACGCGGCCAGCCACACGAAGCCGAGCGTGGCGATCACGACGAACGAAACGCGCCAGCCAAACTGCAGCGCAACCAGGCCGACGATCGGCGCCGCGATCGCCGCACCGAGCGGCTGCCCGGCGTTGGTCCAGCCGACCGCGCGCCCCGCTTCGCGGCGCGGGAACCAGTTCGAGATCGCCTTGTTGGTGGTCGTCCCCATCGGCCCTTCGCCGATCCCGAACGCGACGCGCACGATCAGTAGGTGCGCGAACGACCCGGCGAGCGCTGTCGCGCCGCAGAACAGAGACCACACGCCCGCCGCGCACGCGAACACGCGACGCGGCCCGAACCGGTCCGCGGCCCAGCCGCCGACGAAGCAAAACACGCAGTAGCCGATGAAGAAGCTGCTGAACAGGATACCCATCTGCGCGTCGTCGATGCCGAGTTCGCGCTTGATGATCGGCGCGACGACGGACAGCGCCGCGCGATCGAGATAGTTCAGCATGCCGGCGCCGAACAGCAGCGCGCCGATCCACCAGCGGTAACGCGTTTTCATGTTGTCTCCTGTCGAGCCGGGCACGTGCCTGCGCATCCGCCCGGCTTCCTGATTTCCGATTGCGCCGCCACACCGGCAACGGCTTCGCGTGCGTGCGCCGAGCGCACCGTTCCTGCGTTCAACCGATCGTCGCGTGCGCGATCGTGTTGCGTGCCAGCACTGCTTCGTCCGGCAAGAAGCCAAGCCCGGGCACATCGGGCAAGCGCAGCCGCGCCCCGGGCCGCTGCCCGTCATGCAGCCGCTCGGGCCAGTCGAGATAGGGAATTTCGAGCGCTACATCGTCCGGTAGCGTCGCGACCACGTGCGCGGTCGCCAGCAGCCCCGCTCCGTAATAGAAACAGTGCGGCACAACCCGCACGCCGTGCTCCGCCGCAAGCGCGATCACTTCCGCGATGCCGGTCGGTCCACCGATCTTCGCGATGCTTGGCTGCGCGACGTCGAGCGCGCCGCGTTCGAACAGGTCGCGAAAGCCCGCGACGCCCGACGCGTTCTCGCCCGCCGCGATCGGCACGCCGGCGCCGCGCACACGCGCGATGCCGTCCGCGTCGTCGCAAGGCCACACCGGTTCCTCGATCCAGCCGAGCCGCAGGTCGGCCAGCTCGCTCACATGCCGCAGCGCGTCGCTCGCCGTCCACGGGCAGTTCACGTCGACCATCAGTTCGCTGCCGGCCGGCAGTGCCGCACGCGCGGCCGCGATAGCCGCACGTTGCGTCTCGTGCAGCTTGATGCGCCGAAACCCTTCGTCCGACGCCCGCCGCACGTGGCGCGCGACTTCATCGGGGTCGTTGTCGTAGTTGACCAGGCTCGCATACACGTCGATCTCCCCGCGATGGCCGCCGAGCCAACGATATAGCGGCACACCGGCCGCCTGCGCGGCGAGGTCGTGCAGCGCCGTGTCGATCGCGGACAATGCGTACAGCACCGGTCCGGTGCGGCCGAACGCATGCAGCGCGCGATCGGCCGCGTCACGCAATGCGGCGATCCCGTGCCGCGTCGGCTCGAATTCGGCGCCCTTGAACCAACGGCCAACCGGGCCTTCGAGCGCGGCGAACGTGACGGGATTGATCAGATGACCGAATGCTTCGCCCCAGCCAACGCGCCCTGCGTCATCGGTGAGCCTGACCAGCAGCGACTCCATGCGACGCAGCGAGCGGTCTGCGGCGTTATACGTGTCGGCGACGGTCGGTTCAACAGCGGCGACGGGACGGCGGCCCGCATCGAATGCGAGCGAGATGCGAATGACTTCGATGGTGACGATTTTCACGAACGTATTCCCGGTGCGGCGAGTCGGGGGAAACTATGCGGCCGACGGCCGAAAGTGCGATGTGACGGACGACAGCACTCGTGCGAGATCGTTCGATTGGGCAACGTCGGCCTTCACATTGATCAGTCATCGTATAACTAAAGCCGTCTTTTCGCAAGCCATCTCTCAACACACATCTGCATACTCACTGGGATCTATCACATCCATCACATGTGACATCTTATGACTAATGGTGAACGGAAAAATGGAATCCGATGCTTCGCAAAACTAAGAGCGGCGGCATGGTTTGGCGCATCAGGCGAGACCAAGGCGGAAGCTCTATCGCAACTCGACATTA
>NZ_BCPP01000212.1:0-8253 GCF_016586125.1 Burkholderia sp. E168m23 | reverse complement strand
GATCGGCAACACGCGATCGACGCCGGAGGAACGCCACGAAGCCGAGCTGAAGGACAACATCGCGGTCGTGCCGCTGGCGATTCCGCTGCTCACGGGCCCCGGCTCGATCAGCACGGTGATCATCTATGCGGCGAGCGCGCATCACTGGTATGAACGGGCCGGGCTGGTCGCGATCGGCGCGGTCCTGGCTTTTCTGTGTTTCGTCGCGATGCGGCTCGCCGAGCCGATCGCGAACTGGATCGGCCGCACCGGCATCAACATCGCCACACGGCTGATGGGTCTGATGCTGTCGGCGCTGGCGGTGGAATTCATCGTCAATGGACTGAGGGCGCTACTGCCTGCACTGAGATGAAAACTTCGATTGCGATTGTGGATTATGGGATGGGCAACCTGCGCTCGGTCGCGCAGGCGCTCAAGAAGGCCGAACCGGCCGCCGACGTGGCGATCGTCGACACGCCGGCCGCGATTCGCGCGGCCGACCGCGTCGTGCTGCCCGGCCAGGGCGCGATGCCCGACTGCATGCGCTGTCTCGGCGAATCGGGCCTGCAGGAGGCCGTGATCGAGGCGTCGCGCACGAAGCCGCTGCTCGGCGTGTGCGTCGGCGAGCAGATGCTGTTCGACTGGAGTGCGGAAGGCGACACGAAGGGCCTCGGCCTGTTGCCGGGCAAGGTCGTGCGCTTCGAACTCGACGGCCGCGTGCAGGACGACGGCTCGCGCTTCAAGGTGCCGCAGATGGGCTGGAACCGCGTGCGCCAGGCGCAGCCGCACCCGCTGTGGGACGGCGTGCCCGATGACGCGTATTTCTACTTCGTGCACAGCTATTACGTGAGCCCGGACAACCCGGCGCATACGGTCGGCGAAACGGCCTACGGCGCGCCGTTTACGTCCGCGGTCGCGCGGGACAATCTCTTCGCGACCCAATTCCACCCCGAGAAAAGCGCGGAGGTCGGGTTGCGTCTGTATCGCAACTTCGTACACTGGAAACCGTAAACGTGGTGCGGGAGCCACAGTCGACGGCGCGCAAGCGCCTGTCGTGCGGGGCTCTCACGCTTAAGCGCCGAAAGAGTTGTACTAAACTAGCGAGACGGCGCGGCACCGGTTTGGCCGGTACGCGCCGGATTCTTTTCTTTTTCCACGACGACACCCGATTGCTATGTTGCTGATTCCGGCCATCGACCTCAAAGACGGTCAGTGTGTGCGCCTCAAACAGGGCGATATGGACCAGGCCACGATTTTTTCCGAGGACCCGGCGGCGATGGCCCGCAAGTGGGTCGATCTCGGCGCCCGGCGGCTCCATCTCGTCGACCTGAACGGCGCATTCGCCGGCAAGCCGAAGAATCTCGAGGCGATCGAAGCGATCCTCGACGAAGTCGGCGACGAAATTCCCGTCCAGCTCGGCGGCGGCATCCGCAGCCTCGAGACGATCGAGAAGTATCTCGACGCCGGCCTGTCCTACGTGATCATCGGCACCGCCGCCGTGAAGAACCCGGGCTTCCTGCAGGACGCGTGCACCGCGTTTTCCGGCAGCATCATCGTCGGGCTGGACGCGAAGGACGGCAAGGTCGCGACCGACGGCTGGAGCAAGCTGACCGGCCACGAGGTGATCGATCTCGCGAAGAAGTTCGAGGACTACGGCGTCGAATCGATCGTCTACACCGATATCGGCCGCGACGGGATGCTGCAGGGCATCAACATCGACGCGACCGTGAAGCTCGCGCAGGCGGTCGGCATCCCGGTGATCGCCAGCGGCGGCCTGTCGAACCTCACGGACATCGAGAGCCTGTGCGAAGTGGAAGAGCACGGCGTCGAAGGCGTGATCTGCGGCCGTGCGATCTACTCCGGCGATCTCGATTTCGCGGCCGCGCAGAAGCGCGCGGACGAACTGAACGGCGAACTCGACAACGCGTAACCGCGGTCGTCCCGTTCGCCGGGGCTGCCCGCAGGCGGCCCCGACCGGAAGCCTCGCGCGAGGCTTCCGCAACCGGCCGTCCCAGCGCGGCATTTGGCGCAACATCATGGCTCTAGCTAAACGCATCATCCCCTGCCTGGACGTGACCGCCGGGCGTGTCGTCAAGGGCGTCAATTTCGTCGAGCTGCGCGATGCCGGCGACCCCGTCGAAATCGCCCGCCGCTACGACGACCAGGGTGCCGACGAACTAACCTTCCTCGACATCACCGCGACGTCCGACCAGCGCGACCTGATCCTGCCGATCATCGAAGCCGTCGCGTCGCAGGTGTTCATTCCGCTGACCGTCGGCGGCGGCGTGCGCGCCGTCGAGGACGTGCGGCGCCTGCTGAACGCGGGCGCGGACAAGGTCAGCATGAATTCGTCGGCGGTCGCGAACCCGCAGCTCGTGCGCGACGCGGCCGACAAGTACGGCTCGCAGTGCATCGTCGTCGCGATCGACGCGAAGCGCGTGTCGGCCGACGGCGAGACGCCGCGCTGGGAAGTGTTCACGCACGGCGGCCGCAAGAACACGGGCCTCGACGCGATCGAGTGGGCGCGCAAGATGGCCGAGCTCGGCGCCGGCGAGATCCTGCTCACGAGCATGGACCGCGACGGCACGAAGTCGGGCTTCGACCTCGCGCTCACGCGCGGCGTGTCGGACGCTGTGCCGGTGCCGGTGATTGCGTCGGGCGGCGTCGGTTCGCTGCAGCATCTGGCCGACGGCATCAAGGACGGCCGCGCCGACGCGGTGCTGGCCGCCAGCATCTTCCACTACGGCGAGCACACGGTCGGCGAGGCGAAGCGCTTCATGTCCGACCAGGGCATCCCGGTGAGACTGTGATGAATACCGAAACGAAATCCCTGCCCGCGTGGCTCGACAAGGTCCGCTGGGACGACAACGGCCTCGTGCCGGTGATCGCGCAGGAAGCGTCGACGAACGACGTGCTGATGTTCGCGTGGATGAACCGCGAGGCGCTCGCGAAGACGATCGAGACGCAGCGCGCGGTCTACTATTCGCGTTCGCGCAAGCGCCTGTGGTTCAAGGGCGAGGAGTCGGGCCACGTGCAGCACGTGCACGAAGTGCGGCTCGATTGCGACGAGGACGTCGTGCTGCTGAAGGTCGAGCAGGTGTCGGGCATCGCATGCCACACCGGCCGGCATTCGTGCTTCTTCCAGAAATTCGAAGGTACGGTGGACGGCGGCGACTGGGTCGCGGTCGAGCCGGTGCTGAAAGACCCCGAACACATCTACAAATGACGCAATCGACCGAAGACACGCTGCTGCGCCTCGCGGCCGTGATCGACAGCCGCAAGGGCGGCGATCCCGATCAATCGTACGTATCGCGCCTGTTCCACAAGGGCGACGACGCGGTGCTGAAGAAGATCGGCGAAGAGGCGACGGAAGTCGTGCTGGCCGCGAAGGACGTGCGCCAGGGCGGCGCGCCGAGCGCGCTGGTCGGCGAGGTGGCCGACCTGTGGTTCCACTGCCTCGTGATGCTGTCGCATTTCGACCTGAGCCCGGCCGACGTGATCGCCGAGCTCGAGCGTCGCGAAGGCTTGTCGGGCATCGAGGAAAAAGCGCTGCGCAAGCGCCGCGAGCGCGAGGAAAACGGCGGGTGACACGCAGACCCCGCCGCGGTGGCAACAGTGGGGTAAGCTGTAAGAATTGTCATCTAACGGGGGTAGCATCATGAACGATACGTCGAACCAGTTCCCGACGCCGGCGGTGTCGGGGGCAGCGGAGGCCGAACGCCTGAACGGGCTGCGCACGCTGACCCACGTGCTGTACGGCCTCTATGCGATTCACTGGCTGACGGGCGGCGTCACCGGCATCATCGCGATCATCATCAACTACGTGAAGCGCGGCGACGTGGCCGGCACGCCGTACGCCGATCACTTCGAGTGGCAGATCCGCACGTTCTGGCGCGCGCTGATCGCTTATGTGATCGGGTTCGCGCTGATGTTCGTCGCGATCGGGTTCGTCGTTATGTTTGTCACGTGGATTTGGACGCTGTACCGTATCATCAAGGGTTGGCTGTACCTGAACGACAACAAGACGCTCGATCCGCAGGCGTGGTTCTGACCGGCGCGCGCGGGCGTTTCGCAGGAGCAACATGAGTCACGATCCGAATTGCCTGTTCTGCAAGATCGCTGCAGGCGAGATCCCGAGCACGAAGGTGCACGAGGACGACGAATTCGTCGCGTTCCGCGACATCCGCCCGGCGGCCGACACGCACGTGCTCGTGATTCCGCGCCGGCACCTGCCGACGCTGTCGGCGGCGAGCGAGGCCGATGCGCCGATGCTCGGCCGGCTGATGCTGCTCGTCGCACGTCTGGCCGATCAGCTCGGCGTCGCGTATACGGGCGGCGAAACCGGTTTTCGCACGGTGATCAACACGGGCCCGGGCGGCGGGCAGGAGGTCTACCACCTGCACGCGCATATCCTGGCCGGCCCGCGCCCGTGGCAGCGGATGGGTTGACGCAGCGGGGCGTTTCCCCGCATCGATAGTCGAAGCCGGCGCGTCGCCGGCGATTTACGCCGCCCCGCGGCGTGGTTGAGGAGAGGTTTCATCATGGGTGGATTGAGCATTTGGCACTGGCTGATCGTGCTGCTGATCGTCGCGCTGGTTTTTGGTACGAAGAAGCTGCGCAACATCGGCAACGACCTCGGCAGCGCCGTGAAGGGTTTCAAGGACGGCATGAAGGAAGGCGAAACGCCGGCGGATGCGCAGCAACTGCCGCGTTCGGGCGCGGTCGACGTCAACGCGAAGGAAACGACGCGTTCCGATTCGAACAAGGCGTAACGCCGGCACGCTGACAGGCATTCGCGATGCTGGATCTCGGTCTTTCGAAGATGGCGCTGATCGGCGTCGTCGCGCTCGTGGTGCTCGGCCCCGAGCGCCTGCCGCGCGTCGCGCGCACGGCAGGCGCGCTGTTCGGCCGCGCGCAGCGGTACATCAACGACGTGAAGGCGGAGGTCTCGCGCGAAATCGAACTCGACGCGCTGCGGACGATGAAGACCGATTTCGAATCGGCCGCGCGCAATGTCGAGACGACGATTCACGACAACCTGCGCGAGCACGAGAAGGAACTGAACGACACGTGGCATTCCGCGGTCGGCGGTCTTGACGGAGCTGCCGGCGACGCCGGTTCCGTCGGTTCCCCGGGTTCCGATACGCCCGCGGCGCCGTCGTGGCGCGGCAGTTCGGCCGCGCTGGCGCCGAAGCGTCGCAACTGGCGCATCAAGCAGGCGGCGACGCCTGTCTGGTACAAGCACGCGACCACCCGCCGCACGCACGTGCAGTCGGGCGCCGCACGTGTCGCGCGCCATCAGCCGGCCAGCCTGCGCCGGCCGACGCGCTTCTTCTGAGTCGAGCGCATGCTCGCTCGTCAATCCTACCGAGGGCCGGTGTGAGCGACCCCCAGCAGAACCCGGGCGACGCCCCGGAAGAAACCTTCATTTCCCATCTCGTCGAGCTTCGCGATCGCATCATTCGCGCGGGGCTGGCCGTGATCGTCGTGTTCCTCGGGCTCGTCTACTGGGCGCCGGACATCTTCAAGCTGCTCGCGCGGCCGCTGATGGACAACCTGCCGAAAGACGGCAAGATGATCGTCACCGACGTCACCGGCTCGTTCTTCGTGCCGATGAAGGTGACGATGCTCGTCGCGCTTGTGATCGCGCTGCCGATCGTGCTGTACCAGATCTGGGCGTTCGTCGCGCCGGGGCTGTATCAGCACGAGAAGAAGCTCGTCGCGCCGCTCGTCGGCAGCAGCTATTTCCTGTTCCTGTGCGGGATGGCGTTCGCGTATTTCCTCGTGTTCCCGACGATCTTCCGCGTGATGGCGCACTACAACGCGCCGCTCGGGGCCGAGATGACGACCGACATCGACAACTACCTGAGCTTCGTGCTGGGGATGTTCATCGCGTTCGGGGTCACGTTCGAGGTGCCGATCGTCGTCGTGCTGCTCGTCCGGATGGGCGTGCTGTCCCTGAAGAAGCTGAAGGAGATGCGGCCGTACGTGATCGTCGGCGCATTCGTGGTCGCGGCGGTCGTCACGCCGCCGGACGTGTTCTCGCAACTGATGCTGGCGCTGCCGCTCGTCGTGCTGTTCGAGATCGGGCTGCTGGCCGCGCGGTTCTTCGTGCCGAAGAAGCCGGTCGAAGAAGGCGAGGCGGGGAACGGCGAAGCCGCGGGCTGACGGCACGCGGCGCCGGGCGGCTTTCCGGCCCCCCGGCTGCAGTGGCCCGGTTTGGTCCATCAGCCGGTGCGTGAGAAAACTACCTTCCCGCCAACGACGAATCGTCAGACGCAAAGCAAAAGGGCAGCCGATGGCTGCCCTTTTTCATTTCCGCGTCGCGTTGCCTCGCATCGCGACCGGCAGGCGGCGCACCGGCCGCCGACCCTCATTCGCTATCGTTGTCCTGCTCGTCGAGCGCCTGCTTCGGCGGCGGCGGGCGCTTGCCGATCACGACGTTCACGTCGAACTGCTTGCCCTTGCGTACGACGTGCACCTTGGTCGGCGTGCCCGGCTTGATCTGCGCGACGGTGTTCAGCAGCTTCGTCGTGTCGGTGATTTCGTCGCCGTTCACGCTCACCAGGATGTCGCCCGGCTTGATGCCGGCCTTGTCGGCCGGACCGCCCTGCAGCACGCCCGCGACGATCGCGCCCGATTTCTGCTGCAGCCCGAACGACTCGGCGATTTCCGGCGTGACGTCCTGCGGCTCGACGCCGATCCAGCCGCGCGTGACCGAGCCCGTCGTGATGATGCTCTCGAGCACCGTGCGAGCGGTCGAGACGGGAATCGCGAAACCGATGCCGAGCGAGCCGCCCGAGCGCGAGTAGATCGCCGTGTTGATGCCGAGCAGGTTGCCGTTCACGTCGACCAGCGCGCCGCCGGAGTTGCCGGGGTTGATCGGCGCATCGGTCTGGATGAAGTTCTCGAACGTGTTGATGCCGAGGTGGTTGCGGCCGAGCGCGCTGATGATCCCCATCGTGACCGTCTGGCCGACGCCAAACGGATTGCCGATCGCGAGCACGACGTCGCCGACGCGCGACTGGTCGGAGCGGCCGAGCGTGATCGTCGGCAGGTTCGTCATGTTGATCTTCAGCACCGCGAGATCGGTTTCGGGATCGCTGCCGATCACTTTCGCGGTGGCCGTGCGGCCGTCGGCGAGCGCGACTTCGATCTGGTCGGCGCCGTCCACGACGTGCTGGTTCGTTAGAATGTAACCTTCAGGGCTCACGATAACGCCCGAGCCGAGGTTGGCGGCCGGCTCGTCCTGCTGCTTGCGGGCGTTGCGGTCGCCGAAGAAGTAACGGAACAGCGGATCTTTCGCGCGCGGGTCGGGCGGCAGCGAGCCGTCCTTGCTGGAGAACACGTTGACGACGGCCGGCATCGCCTTCTGCGCGGCTTCGGCGTACGACGTGGTCGCCGGTGCGCCGCCGATGCCCGGCGCGACTTCCCGCAGCGCGACGATCGGCGTGGCGAGCTGCTTGCCGAGCTGTCCTTGCCGTTGCAGCCATTGCGGCTTGAGCGTCACGACGATGAACATCAGCGCGAGCAGTACGGTCACCGCCTGCGCGAAGAACAGCCAGAAGCGTCTAAGCATCTGAATGGATTAGAGGTTTATATGGATCGGATCGAACTTGAATTGTACTTGAACAATACCCTTGAAACCGCGCGCTTCAAGGACTATTGCCCGAACGGCCTCCAGGTCGAAGGACGCCGCAAGATCGAGAAGATCGCCACCGGCGTGACGGCGTCGGTCGCGTTCCTCGAAGCCGCGCTCGAATGGGGGGCGGATGCCGTGCTCGTCCACCACGGCTATTTCTGGCGCAACGAGGCGCCGCAGATCACCGGCCGCAAGTACCAGCGCCTGAAGCTGCTGCTCGCGAACGACCTGAACCTGTTCGCGTTCCACCTGCCGCTCGATGCGCATCCCGAGTTCGGCAACAACGCGCAGCTCGGCGAAAAGCTCGGCCTGATCGGCGACCAGCGGTTCGGCGAAGGCGATCTCGGCTGGATGGCGACGCTGCCGATGCCCGTCACGCTCGAGCACTTCGTCGCGAAGGTCGAGCGCACGCTCGGCCGCACACCGCTCGTGCTCGGCGAGCCGGACACGCAGCTGCGCCGCATCGCATGGTGCACGGGCGCCGCGCAGAGCTATTTCGACGCGGCGATCGACGCCGGCGCGGACGTATTCCTGACCGGCGAGGTGTCCGAGTCGACCACGCACGCGGCGGCGGAGAGCGGTGTCGCGTTCGTTGCGGCAGGGCACCATGCGACCGAACGTTACGGAATCCA
>NZ_BCPP01000211.1:0-8256 GCF_016586125.1 Burkholderia sp. E168m23 | reverse complement strand
TGATGCGGCGCGGCCATCCGTTCGAGCAGACGCCGCCGTTCACGGTCGAGCAGTTCCTCGCGTGCGGGCACGCGGTGGTGCGCGCCGAAGGCCGCAGCCAGGAGGTGCTCGAGAAATATCTGGCGAAGCAGCGCATGCAGCGCCGCGCGGTGCTCGAAACGCCGCACTTCATGAGCCTGCCGTTCATCCTGAGCCGCACCGACCTGATCGCGACGGTGCCGCACGCGATCGGCTATGCGTATGCGGCCGAGCACGCGTTCATCGTGCCCGTCGAGCCGCCGCTCGCGCTACCGCGCTTCGACCTGAAACAGCACTGGCATCGCAAGTACCACAACGACCCGCGCACCGCGTGGCTGCGTGGCGTCGTCGCGTCGCTGTTCAACGACGAGCAGGACGAATGGCCGAAGTGAGGAAGCGGGCGCGGCGGCCCGCACGCACGAGCGGCGAAAGCATGAAACAATGGCCGGATATCGGCCGCCGCAGGCGGCCTTCGATGGAGCCACTACATGGGTAAGGGAAAGAAAACCACACAGCCCCAGCCGGTCGCCTCGCGGCCGAGCCGTGAAGAAGCCGAAGACGCCGTCCGCGTGCTGTTGCGCTGGGCCGGCGACGATCCCGCGCGCGAAGGCCTGCTCGACACGCCCGCGCGCGTGGTGCGCGCATACGAGCAGTTCTTCGCCGGCTATGCGCTGGAGCCGCGCGACATCCTCGCGCGCACGTTCAGCGAAGTCGACGGCTACGACGAAATGATCGTGCTGAAGGACATCCGCTTCGAGAGCTACTGCGAGCACCATATGGTGCCGATCATCGGCCGCGCGCACGTCGCGTATCTGCCGAACCATCGCGTCGTCGGCATCTCGAAGCTCGCGCGCCTCGTCGACGCGTTCGCGAAGCGCCTGCAGATCCAGGAAAAGATGACCGTGCAGATCGCCGACACGCTGTTCGACGTGCTGCAGCCGAAGGGCGTCGGCGTGATCCTCGAAGCCGCGCACCAGTGCATCTCCACGCGCGGCGTGCACAAGCCGGGCGTCGAGATGGTCACGTCGCGCATGCTCGGCACGTTCCGCACCGATCCGTCGACGCGTCGCGAATTCCTGTCGATCGTCGCGAATCCTTCCTCGGTCAACCTGACGAATACCTGATGGAGCAGACGAAGCAAACGGCGCATGCGCCCGTCGTGCTCGTGACCGGCGCCGCGCGCCGGGCCGGGCGCGCGTTCGCCGAGTATTTCGCCGCGCACGGCTATCGCACCGCGGTGCATTACGACCGTTCGGCCGATGCCGCGCAGGCCGCCGCCCGCGCGATTGCCGAACGCGGGCACGACGCGGTGGCGCTGCAGGCCGACCTGTCCGATGCCGCGCAGATCACCGCGCTGATCGATGCAGTCTATGCACGCTTCGGCCGCCTCGACGTGCTGGTCAACAACGCGTCGGTGTTCTGGCAGGACCATTTCCCGAGCTTCGATCTCGCCGCGTTCGACCAGGCGTGGGCCGTCAACTGCCGCGCGCCGATCCTGCTCACGCGCGCGTTCTACGAGCGGGCCCGCGCGGCCGGCACGCAAGGCGTCGTCGTGAACGTGGTCGACCAGAAGATCAAGGAAAACTTCCACCGCGACCATTTCAGCTACACAGTCGCGAAGGCCGCGCTCGGCAATCTCACGCAGATGCTCGCGCTGTCGTCCGCGCCGGTGCTGCGCGTGAATGCGGTGTTCCCGGGGTTGATGCTGCCGAGCGACGACCAGACGCAGGCCGACTTCGAACACGCGAGCCGCGCATCGACGCCGCTCGCGCGCATCGCGGGCCCCGACGACGTCGCCAGCGCAATCCTGCTGCTCACGGGCAATGCGTACAACGGCGTGGATTTCGTCGTCGATGCGGGCCAGAACCTGATCCGCGTCGATCAGGACGTGCTGTACAAGCACCGCTCGCCGGACGGCAAGCACTGAGGCTTCGATGAACGCAGGCAGCTGCGCGCCGCCTTCGTACGCCGGGCCGAGCCGGCTTCGCGCCGCTCACGCCCGGGCGCGCCCGACGGCGGCCCGGCCGCCGATCCATTGCGCGTCATCCGCGGCGTTGCGCGGAACGACGCCCGCGCATTCGCCCACCGCGTTACGGCTTCTCGGCGCTCCCGCCTTCGCGGACCTTGCCCTGCGCGACGCTCGTGCCGGGCGGCACGCTGTGGGTGAGCCACACGTTGCCGCCGATCACCGAGCCGCGCCCGATCGTCACGCGACCGAGAATCGTCGCGCCCGCATAGATCACCACGTCGTCCTCGACGATCGGGTGCCGTGCATTGCCCTTCACCAGCGCGCCTTCGCCATCCGCCGGGAAACTCTTCGCGCCGAGCGTGACCGCCTGGTACACGCGCACGCGCTCGCCGATGATCGCGGTTTCGCCGATCACGACGCCGGTGCCGTGATCGATGAAGAAGCTCGGGCCGATCTGCGCGCCGGGGTGGATGTCGATGCCGGTGGCCGAGTGCGCGATTTCATTGATGAACCGCGCGAGCAACGGCACGCCGAGCTGGTGCAGCGCGTGTGCGAGCCGATGGTGCATCATCGCGAACACGCCGGGGTAGCACAGCAGGATCTCGGTGATGTGCTGCGCGGCCGGATCGCCCGCGTACGCGGCCTGGATGTCGCTGACGAGCAGCGCGCGGATCGCCGGCAACTGCCGGCCGAACTCGCGCGCGATCTCGAACGCACGTTCGTCGAGCTCGGCGAACGGCGTATCGACGTGCTCGGGCAGGAACGGCAGCGCGCGGCGGATCTGCTCGGACAGCACGCGCAGCGTGCTTTCGAGCGTGTGGCCGACGTAGAAGTCGACGCTTTCGTCGGTCAGGTCGGGCGCGCCGTAGTGCGTCGGAAACATCGACGCGCGCAGGCCGGTCACAATCTTGCAGATCGCATCGCGCGACGGCAGTTCGCGGATGCCGCGCGGATGGCGCGTGCGATGGAGTTCCTCGCGCGACTCGCGCAAGCCGGCGACGATTTCTTCGAGGCCCCACTGACGGGCGGGTGATGTCGACATAAGCCAATGCGAGCAGCCGCGCGCGGATGCGCGGCCGCTAATAAAGTGACGGGTTCCGCAAGATTACCGCGTTTTTTGTCCGGGAGCGGCACCCCGGGGATCGGCCGGACGGCCAGCGCCGCACGCGTGCGACGGCGTCACATCGAGATGCTGCTCGCGTCGATCCAGCGCACGGCCCAGTCGCGCGCGTGCGCGATCGCGTCGCCTTCGTCGTTGAACTGGAGCTCGATCGGAAAAAACCGGTTCGCCACGAGCTCCCCGTCGCTCGATCGGGAGATCACGACGTAGGGCTTGAACGAACCGTCACTGGCGCGTGCGGGCGCGCAATTCAACAGATAACCGCGGTGCGTGAAGGCAGTAGTCGCTTGCATGAATCCGCCACCTCTAGTCCCTTGCTTTGTTGTTCGCTACCCGTCTTTAAGGGTGCTGCGGCGCCCCGGCGCGGGCAGAGGCGGCGAGACTTCATCCCCTGTCGCCGCTTCGCAGGAAAAGAATCATACTCTGTAGAAAACGCGTCTTCTAGCTGAAATAAATCATGACAAATCAGTGCGCGTCGCGCGACCGCGGCGATCGCCCGCGCGCCTTTTCCCGTCGTGCCCGGAACGGGATTTGCTTCGATCCGGAGCGTGTCGCCGCCAGGAGAGCCGCGATGGAATCCTCCGCTCAAACAGGTCGTACGCATCCGCGCAGCATCGAACTCGACAACGACGACACGCACGACAGCACGGTCGACACCGACGGCAAGCACCGCGAAGCGTCGCGGCTCGCCGGGGCCGGGCCGATCTCGCCCGACGAGATCACGTGCAGCAATGCGTCGCTCGTCAATGCGATGCCGGAAGCCGGCGACGGCTTCGCCGGTTTCGACAGCCGCCCCGACGGCAACCATTCGGCGTTTGCGCTGCGCGCCGGCTATCGGGTGATCGAGAAAGGCTTCGACACGCCGCCCGCGGGCGACGCGCCGTTCGGTCCCGTTCACCGGATGTACGGCAGCGCATACTGGCCCGGCCACAGCCGCCGGCCGGAGCGCGTCATCGAGTTGACGGTCGTGCCGAGATAGCCGGCGCGGCGTTTGAATCGGTCGTTCGTTTGAGAGGCGCCATCGGTCAATCACGATAATCGATGGCGGTGAACCGGCACGTGTGATCGGACTGCACGCCGATACCCGCTCGCACGTTGTCGCAACGAACGATTCCGCGCCCTGGCATCGGCTTCGCAGTCATGCATGCCGCGCATCGCATCGACGCACAGGCATTGACCGAAGTCATGGCGCCACGGTGCGATTGCGATTGAATGGCGGTGCGTGCGGCGCATCGGCATGGTTGCAGCCGGGCCGGGTCGATGCGTGCGCATACGTTTACGTCAGCAATGCGGCTCGACGCTTGCCGCCTCACGCGACACGCGTCGCGCGGCGCAGCATGCGTCGCGCGCATGGCCATGCGCGACAGCGACAGGAACCACGCGGCCGCGCGGCACGACAGGCACCTCGCTGCACGATCGTGCCCGTTGGTTTACTCTGCCTCGCAGCATTGCCCGGCCCGCTCGGCCATCCGGCCGACTTCGTTTCAACCCGCCACTCGGAGACACTATGTACAAGCGTATTCTGGTTGCCGTCGACGGCAGCGACACGTCCCGCCATGCGTTCGATGCCGCACTGGCGCTCGCGAAAGCGCACGGCGCGGAGCTGCAGCCGTTCTACGTCGTCGAGAACGCCGCGATCTACTACAACGTGCCCGGCTACGATCCGTCCGTGCTGCGCGATCAGCTCCTCGCGCAGGGCAACGCGCTCGCGCAGGATTTCGCGAAGCTGATGCAGGCCGCCGGCGTGAAGGGCGAAACGCAGCTGAACGAAGCGACGTCGCTCAACGACGTGTCGTCGCTGATCCTCGACGGCGCGAAAGCGTTCGGCGCCGATCTGCTCGTGCTCGGTACGCACGGCCGCCGCGGCTTCCGCCGCCTCGTACTCGGCAGCATCGCCGAGCAATGCGTGCGCCACGCGACGCTGCCGGTGCTGCTGATTCCGGCCGCCGCCAACGCGGACGAGCCGGCTGCCTGAGCGGCGTTCGGCACGTGCGCCCGGTCGCGACGTTTTGTCACCCGACAGCGGCAACTTGCGGTGGGACAATGATTTCGTCGATTCAACGCCGGAGTAAACGATCATGCTGACGCCCGTCGCCACCCGCCCCGCCGCCACGCCCCATGCCGGTAGCTGGGCTCCCCGTCAGGCCCCGCACTGCTCGTCGTGCGCGATGCGGCACCTGTGCATGCCGCAGGGCCTGGCGCCCGAAGCGCTCAGTCGCCTCGAGTCGGTCATCTGCGCGGCACGCCCGGTCAAGCGCGGCGAAGCGCTGTTCCGCGAAGGCGACGCATTCGACAACCTGTACGCGGTGCGCTCGGGTTCGCTGAAGACCGTCGCGACGCGCCACGACGGCCGCGAACAGGTCACGGGCCTGCACCTCGCCGGCGAAGCGCTCGGCCTCGACGGCATCTGCGACGATACGCACCCGCGCACCGCGGTCGCGCTGGAAGACAGCTCCGTCTGCGTGATTCCGTACAGCGCGCTCAAGGCGCTGTGCTCGGAAGCCGGCTCGATGCAGTTGCGCATGCACAAGCTGATGAGCGAACAGATCGTGCGCGAAACGTCGCAAACGATGCTGCTCGGCTCGCTGAATGCGGAAGAGCGCGTCGCCGCTTTCCTGCTGGACGTCTCGTCGCGCTACCTGAAGCGCGGCTACTCGCCGTCGGAATTCAACCTGCGGATGACCCGCGAGGACATCGGCAGCTATCTCGGCATGACGCTCGAAACGGTCAGCCGCACGCTGTCGAAATTCCAGAAGCGCGACCTGATCGAAATGCAGGGTCGCCACGTGCAGATCGTCGACTTCGACGGCCTGCAACACCTCTGACATCGCACGGCGCGCACCGCGTGCGCGCCGCCCGCGTGGCGTCGCCGGTCAATCGAGAAACAGCGCGGCACGCGCCTTCAGCGCCGCGCTGAAATCGTCGAGCCAGCCGATCGACAGACGCCAGCTCTGCCAGTACAGATCGATGTCGATGGTTCGGCCACGCGACATGTCGATCAGCTCGCCCGCCGCCAGTTGCCGGTCGACCATCCGGTCAGGGCACATCCCCCATCCCAATCCCGTTTCGCACGCGCGCAGATAGCCCGCGACGTGCGGTATCCAGTGCTGCGGCGGATCGAGATCCGCGCGCGTCACGCGCCGGATGAAACGCGCCTGCAACCCGTCCTTCGGATTGAACATCACGCACGGCGCGCGGCGCAGCGCATCGCGCGTGATCCCCGCATCGAAATAACGCGCGTAAAACGCCGGCGAGCACACCGCGC
Organism: Burkholderia sp. E168m23; assembly: GCF_016586125.1. Lineage (NCBI taxonomy): Bacteria > Pseudomonadati > Pseudomonadota > Betaproteobacteria > Burkholderiales > Burkholderiaceae > Burkholderia > Burkholderia sp. E168m23. The sequence continues at coordinate 1,884 of NZ_BCPP01000211.1, read as the reverse complement.
GATAGCGGATTCGCCCGAGCCGCTCCGACCGGCATCCCTGGATCGGCTCGGCCTGCGCGGTCACCGCGCCCTGCACGCTGCCGTCGCGAATGCGCGAGGCCGTGTAATCCTGATCGTCGATCACGAGGTCAAGCAGCGTCTCGCGCTCCGTGCAGAACGGCCCGACCGCGTCGATGAACCACGTCGCGACGCTGTCGTCGTTGACGGCCACGCGCAGCGTCGGCCAGGCGCTCGCGATCTGGCCGGGCAACGCGGGCATCCGGCCGCCCAGTTCGGCCTCCAGCAGCTGCACGCGTTCGGTATGCCGGCACAGCAGCGCGCCCGACGTGGTCGCGACGCACGGCTGCCCGCGCTTGACGAGCACGCTGCCGACCCGCTCCTCCAGCAGCTTCACGCGCTGCGACACCGCCGACGGCGTGACGTTCAGCTCCTTGGCTGCCCGCTCGAACGAGCCGTGCCGGATCACGGCCGCGAGGGCATCGAGCAACGCGTAGTCGAGCATTAGATTTCCTTAATCCGCATTAGGTGATTTAGCTTCTCTTATTCCCGCCCCGATCGCAGACTAGCGCTACCCGATTCATCCGTCTACTGCTTCCACGGCTGTCCCCATCATGAACTGGCTCGCTTTTTCCCACGGCGCCGCACTGTGCGCGTCGCTCATCGTCACCATCGGCGCACAGAACGCATTCGTGCTGCGCCAGGGCATCATGCGCTCGCACGTCGGCAAGATCGTGCTGCTGTGCGCGGTGTCCGACATGATCCTGATCGGCGCGGGCGTCGGCGGCGCATCGGTGCTGGTCGAGCGCTATCCGACCTTCGTCCATGCGGTGCTGTACGTGGGCCTCGCGTATCTCGCGTGGTTCGGCATCAACGCGCTGCGCCGTGCGTTCAAGCCGGGCCACGACACGCTCGACGTGCGCGGCGACGCGGTCGCCCCGCCGCCGCAAGGCGCCCTCGCGATCGTGCTGATGACGCTCGCATTCACGTGGCTCAACCCGCACGTCTACCTCGACACGTTCCTGCTGATCGGCACGGCCGGCGCGCGCGAGCCGGAAGGCGCGCGGCTCGCGTTCGCGATCGGCGCGATGACGGTCAGCGTCGTGTGGTTCCTCGGGCTCGGCTATGGCGCGCGATTGCTGGCGCCGTGGTTCCGCAAGGCGGTCGCGTGGCGCGTGCTGGACGGCGCGATCGGCAGCATGGTGCTGTTTCTCGCGGCCGTGCAGTTGCGGTAGGGAGGGGCGTGTCGCGGCAGATCCTGTCTGCCGCGACGTCGGACAGCCGGCCGCGGTCGCGACCGGTATGGGATCGGCGTCAGGCTGTCGAGGTCGCGTCTGGCAGCGCGCCGCCGATCGCCGCGGGCTGGTTGCTGGCCAGTTGCGGTTCGTTGGCTGCCGTCGGGTCCTGCTGCTTCGCCGGATCGACCTTGGCGAGTTGCGTGGCGGCCTGCTCGGCCTTGTCGCCCTCGTAGCGCCAGTACAGGAACTTCTTGCCGCGCTTGCCCATGAAGTACTGACGGTTGACCGACCAGCGGCTCGATTCGGCGAAGCCGACGTGACCGTCTTCCATCTGCTTCTTGAAACCCGCGATCGAGTCGTGCACGTAGTGATCGAAGAACCGGTCGAACGTCGCGCGCGCCGCCGGATCGATACCCCCCAGCCAGTTGCCGGTGACCCGCGTGGCCGCGTCGATCGCCTTGTACTGCTCCGAGATGGTCCGGGTCAGGACGCCCCCGTTGGCGCGACGGATGAGATCCGCATCCTCGTTCCATTCGCGGTCGGTAATCGCCATGTAGGAATTCACGCCGCCCGGCGGCTTCAGCCGGCCGTCGTGCAGACGCCGGCTGCGGCTGGCGCGCCACTGGTAGTAGCGGTTCATGTGCCAGAT
>NZ_BCPP01000210.1:0-8279 GCF_016586125.1 Burkholderia sp. E168m23 | reverse complement strand
GCTTGCCATGCGCGATCGGCGAACGCCGCGGCGACCGCGTGGCGCGCGGGGCCGCCGACCGTCCACGCGCCGAGCGTGTCGCGCAGCGCGGCGATCAGCGCGGGATGCGTGAGCACGAAGCCCGCGCGAATGCCGGCAAGCCCGAAGAACTTGCCGACCGAGCGCAGCACGACGAGCCCCGGACGATCGACCCGCGGCGCGAGCGAGGGCGCGGCGCCCGTATCGGCGAACGCTTCGTCGACGATCAGCGTGCCGCCGCGTGCCGCCAGTTGCGCATGCCAGCCGAGCAGGCGCGCGGTCGGCACGCACTCGGCCGTCGGATTATTCGGATTCCCGACGATGATGTGGCGCAGCGTTGCGGGCAGCGTATCGGCGTGGATATCGAGCGTGACGACGCGATGGCCGTGGCGCGCGAACGCGGGCGCGTATTCGCCGTACGCGAGCGCCGCGACGCCGGCGTCGCCGGCCGGCAGCAACGCGGGCAACGCGCGGATCGCGGCCTGGCTGCCGGCAACCGGCAGCACGTGCGCGGCATCGGGCGCGTGGTAGTGCTGCGCGGCACAGGCCGCGAGACCGTCGCCGTCGTCGGGCAGCCGGCGCCATGCGTCGGCCGGCACGGGCGGCACCGGGTAGCCGACCGGATTGATGCCGGTCGACAGGTCGAGCCACGCGTCGTACGGAATGCCGTGGCGGCGGGCGGCTTCATGCAGGTTGCCGCCGTGCGCGATGGATGAATCAGACATGATGGGTGGCCATGACGAGTGCGCCGCTCGCGACCAGCAGCGCGAGCCACAGCGCGAGCGTGCGCGTGACCAGCGACAGCGCGGCGACGATGTGAAGGGCGGTGGCCGTGGCCCCGGTGCCGAGCACCGGGCGATCCTCGATTTCGCCGTGATAGACGGCCGGGCCGCCGAGCTGCACGTTCAGGCTGCCGGCGCCCGCGGCCATCACGGGGCCCGCGTTCGGGCTGTCCCAGTGGCGCGCCTGCGTGCGCCAGCAGCGCCACGCGGCTGCCGTGTCGCCGAGCAGCGCGTAGCTCGCGGCGGTGAGCCGCGCGGGAATCCAGTTCAGCGCGTCGTCGATGCGCGCGGCGGCCCAGCCGAAAGTCAGGAAGCGCGGCGTGCGGTAGCCCCACATCGCGTCGAGCGTGTTCGCGAGCCGGAACAGCAGCGCGCCGGGGCCGCCCGCGACGACGAACCAGAAGAGCGCGCCGAAGATCGCGTCGTTGCCGTTCTCGAGCGCCGATTCGACGGCCGCGCGCGACAGCGCTCCTTCGTCGGCCTGGCTCGTGTCGCGCGACACGATGCGCGCGGTCAGCGTGCGCGCCGCGTCGAGGTCGCGCCGCAGCAGCGCGGCGGCGATCGGCGCGACGTGGTCGGCGAGGCTCTTCGCGCCGAGCGCGAACCACAGCAGCGCGACGTGCAGCGCTGCGGCGAACGGCCAGGGCAGCACGGCGACGAGCCATGCCGCGACGGCCACCGGCGGCACGACCGCCGCGAGCCACGCGGCGACGCCGATTACGCGGCCGCGCCGGCCCGTGTTCAGTGCGGCTTCGATGCGCGCGGCGAAGCGGCCGAACGCGACGAGCGGATGCCAGCCGGCCGGCTCGCCGATGGCGCGGTCGACGATCGCGGCCGCGACCGCGAGCATCGCGACGACGGGCAGCGACAGCATCAGCATGACGGCGCGCCTGCCTTGAGGTCGAGCGGCAGCCCGGCGACCAGCAGCGTGACGCGCGTCGCGAGCGCGGCGACGCGCTGGTTCAGGCGCCCGAGCTCGTCGACGTAGCGGCGCGTGACCGACCCGAGCGGCACGACGCCGAGCCCGATCTCGTTGCTGACGACGATCACCTTGGCACGCGCGCCGCGCAGCGCATGTTCGAGCCGCTCGACCTGCGCCGCGTACTGCGCATCGTCGAGCGGTTCGCCGTCGGCGGGACACAGCAGGTTGGTGAGCCACAGCGTCAGGCAGTCGACGAGCAGGCACGCCTGCGAATCGTCGAGCCGCGCGAGCGTGCCCGGGAGATCGACGCTCGCGTCGGCGAAGCCCCAGTCGGCCGGCCGGCGCGCGCGGTGATGCGCGATGCGCTGCGCGAATTCGGCATCGGCGGCGGTCGCGGTCGCGATGTAGGTGACGGGGCGGCCGCTGTCGGCGGCGAGCCGCTCGGCATGCGCGCTCTTGCCCGAGCGCGCGCCGCCGAGGACGAAGGTGAGGTCGTGCGGAATCATCGCGTGATTGTAACGGCGCGGGCGACCCGGCGCGGGCGATAATGCCGCCTTTGCTTCGCGACACCTTTCACACGATGAATGCACCCGAGCCGCGGCCGCGCGGCACGCTGATGATCCAGGGCACGACGTCCGACGCGGGCAAGAGCACGCTCGTCGCGGGCCTGTGCCGCCTCGCGCGCCGCGGCGGCGCGCGCGTGGCGCCGTTCAAGCCGCAGAACATGGCGCTCAACAGCGCGGTGACGGCAGACGGCGGCGAGATCGGCCGCGCACAGGCGTTGCAGGCGCTGGCCGCCGGCGTCGCGCCGCATACGGATTTCAATCCGGTGCTGCTGAAGCCGACGAGCGACCGCGGCGCGCAGGTGATCATTCACGGCCAGGCGCGCATGAACCTCGACGCGCGCGCGTATCACGACTACAAGCCGGTTGCGTTCGATGCGGTGCTCGAGTCGTATGCGCGCCTGCGCGCCGGGTACGACACGGTGATCGTCGAAGGCGCCGGCAGCCCGGCCGAGATCAACCTGCGCGAAGGCGACATCGCGAACATGGGCTTTGCCGAGCGCGTCGACTGTCCGGTCGTGCTCGTCGCCGACATCGATCGCGGCGGCGTGTTCGCGCATCTGGTCGGCACGCTCGCGTGCCTGTCGGACAGCGAGCGCGCGCGCGTGCGCGGCTTCGTGATCAATCGCTTTCGCGGCGACCTCAAGCTGCTCGAACCGGGACTCGACTGGCTGCGCGCGCAGACGGACAAGCCGGTGTTCGGCGTGCTGCCGTATCTGCACGGGCTGCTGCTCGACGCGGAGGACATGCTGCCCGCGCAGGCGCGCAGCGCCGCCGCTCGCAGCGATGCCGGCGTGTTGCGCGTCGTCGTGCCCGCGCTGCCGCGCATCAGCAACCACACCGATTTCGATCCGCTGCGCGCGCATCCGCAGGTCGAATTCACGTATTGGAAGAGCGGCCCCGTACCCGACGCCGATCTGCTGATCCTGCCCGGTTCGAAGAGCGTGCAGCGCGACCTCGCGTGGCTGCGCGATGCGGGCTGGGACGCGCTGATCCGGCGCCATCTGCGCTACGGCGGCAAGGTGATCGGCATCTGCGGCGGCATGCAGATGCTCGGCCGCACGCTCGACGATCCGCTCGGCCTCGAAGGCGCGCCCGGCAGCGTGCCGGGGCTCGGGCTGCTCGATTTCGACACGACGCTGCAACCCGACAAGACGCTGAAGAACGTGACCGGGCAACTCGCGCTGCCGGGCGCGGCCGCCGTGCGCGGCTACGAGATCCACATGGGCGACACGCGCGGGCCGGCGCTCGAGACGCCCGCGCTGATGCTGGCCGCCGATATCGCGCGGGAGGGCGTGCGTCCCGACGGCGCGCTGTCGGCCGACGGCCAGATTCTCGCGACCTACGTGCACGGGTTGTTCGACGCACCCGACGCCTGCGCGGCGCTGCTCGCGTGGGCGGGGCTCGACGGCGCGGCCCGCATCGACTACCCGGCGCTGCGCGAGGCTTCGCTGGAGCGGCTGGCCGACACGTTCGCCGCGCACCTCGACCTCGACGCGCTGTACGCCGAGTTTCGTTGAGGCCGGCCCTCGCTTTTTCCGCCCGATCGCGTACAACAGAGGAGGGCGGAGGTCCGCCCGAAGGAGGGCGACGATGAGGGCGCGACGGTGGTGGGGCGTACTGCTCGCGGTGCTGCTGGGCGTGTCGGCGGTGGCGCATGCGTGCGATTCGTATGCGCCGGGCGGCGGCCAGTCCGGCGGCGACGCCACGCAAGGCAAGAGCGGTTACTGAGCGGGATGCAGGGCATGATCGGTCATGCCCTTTTTTTGCGTCGATTCGTTCCTTGATGGAATCAATTTAAGCGGTATGGCGTGTTTATCGGCCGAATCGATTCGAATAGAGTGCGATCCACTCCCATCCACTCACGAAGGACTCCGTCATGAACGCCAACCGCCTGAACGATTTCGCCGCGACGCTGCTGCGCGTCGCCCTCGGCGTGCTGTACCTCGCACACGTCGCACAGAAGGTCTTTGTTTTCACGCTGCCCGGCACCGCGCAGTTCTTCGCGTCGATCGGCCTGCCGGGCTGGCTCGCCTACCTGACCACGTTCGTCGAACTGGCGGGCGGCCTGGCGCTGCTCGCGGGGTTCCGCGTGCGCATCGCCGCGCTGGTGCTGCTGCCGTTCATGCTCGGCGCGGTCGCCGCGCATCTGCCGAACGGCTGGAGCTTCGCGTCGCCGCACGGCGGCTGGGAATATCCGGCGTTCTGGGCCGTCACGCTGGCCGTGCAGGCCCTGCTGGGCGGCGGCGCGTTCGCGCTCGGCGCGCGGGAGGCCGCGGTCCAGCGCGCATGACGTGAAGGAAAGCAGACGAAAGCGGCACGCGGTTCGGCGTGACCGGTTCCGGTGACACCCCGTTTGCCGATATCATCGCTCCCTGTATCCGCAATCGAGCGGCGCCTGCCATGCGGCCGGCGCCGCGCGGCTTTTTCGGGGGAATTCATGACGGTCATCGTGGTGGCGAATCCGAAGGGCGGCGTGGGCAAGAGCACGCTGTCCACCAACTTAGCCGGCTATTTCGCGGCGCAGGGCGCGTGGGTCGCACTGGCCGACCTGGACCGGCAGCAGTCCGCGCATGCGTGGCTCGACCTGCGGCCGGCCGGCTTGCCGGCGATCGAGGCGTGGGAGCTCGATCCGGAGGCGCCGTCGAAGCCGCCGCGCGGGCTGGAATATGCGGTGATCGATACGCCGGCCGGCCTGCACGGCACGCGGCTCAACGTCGCGCTGCAACTGGCCGACAAGGTGATCGTGCCGCTGCAGCCGTCGATGTTCGATATTCTCGCGACCCAGCAGTTTCTGGAGCGCCTCGCCGGCGAGAAGGCCGTGCGCAAGGGCAGCGTCGAGGTCGGGATCGTCGGGATGCGGGTCGACGCGCGCACGCGCTCGTCCGACCAGTTGCACCGGTTCGTCGAGGGGCTGGGCCTGCCGGTGCTCGGCTACGTGCGCGACACGCAGAACTACGTGCAGATCGCCGCGCACGGCCTGACGCTGTGGGACGTCGCGAAAAGCCGGGTCGAGAAGGATCTCGAGCAGTGGCGGCCGATCGTCGAATGGGCCGAGCGCCGCGTGCCGAAGGCCGAGAAGGCCGCCAAGGCTTCCTGAGCGGCCGGCCATCCGGCCGTCTTGCCGGCGCGACACCCAATGAGAAAGGGCCGGAACCGTGGTGTACGGTGTCCGGCCCTTCGGCGACCAGCGGCGCTGCGCGGGTGGCCCGCGCCACGGCACGCGGGCGTGCCGCTCGGCTTACGTCCAGTTCTGCGTCGGCACGTGATCGCGGTGGCCCTTGATCTTGTTGCCGTCGTCGATGAACACCAGCTTCGGCTTCCAGCCGGCCTGCAGCTCGGCTTCGTCGACCATCGCGAACGCGGCGATGATCACGAGGTCGCCGAGCTGCGCGCGGCGCGCGGCCGAGCCGTTCAGCGAGATCATCCCGCTGCCGCGCTCGCCCTTGATCGCGTACGTCGAGAAGCGCTCGCCGTTGTTGATGTTCCAGATGTCGATCCGTTCGTTTTCGATCAGGCCCGCCGCTTCGAGCAGGTCTTCGTCGATCGCGCACGAACCTTCGTAGTGCAGTTCGCAGTGCGTGACCGCCGCACGATGGATCTTCGATTTGAGCATGTGGCGCTGCATGGTGTCTCCGTGATGCGTCGTGAGGGGCGCGGGCGGGCCGGCCGTCAGATTTCCAGGTTGTCGATGAGGCGCGTCGCGCCGAGCTTCGCGGCCGCGAGCACGACGAGCGGCTCGCCGGCCTCGAGTTCGGCGGCGCTCGGCGCGATCAGGTTCGCGCGGCGGCGGATCGCGATGTAGTCGGGCACCCAGCCGCGTTCGGCCAGGTGCGTGTGCGCGTGCTGCTCGAGCTTGCCGAGGTCGCGTTCGCCGCCGAGCACGCTGTCGCGCACGCGCTGCAGCGTTTTCGCCAGTTCCGGCGCTTCCTTGCGCTCGTCGGTCGTCAGGTAGCGGTTGCGCGACGACAGCGCGAGGCCGTCCTCGTCGCGCACGGTCTCGGCCGCGATGATCTCGACCGGCAGCGCGAGCTGCTGGCACATCCGGCGCACGATCATCAGCTGCTGGTAATCCTTCTTGCCGAACACGGCGACGCGCGGCTGCACGCAGGACATCAGCTTCGTGACGACCGTGCACACGCCGGCGAAGAAGCCGGGCCGGAACTCGCCTTCGAGAATCCCGCCGAGATCGTCCGGCGGCAGCACGCGATACTCCTGCGGCTCAGGGTACATGTCGCGCTCGGTCGGCGCGAACAGCACGTATACGTTGTTCTGCTGCAGCTTCTCGATATCGTCCTGGAGCGTGCGCGGGTACTTGTCGAAATCCTCGTTCGGGCCGAATTGCAGCCGGTTGACGAAGATGCTCGCCACGACCGGGTCGCCGTGCTGGCGCGCGAGGCGCATCAGCGACAGGTGCCCTTCGTGCAGGTTGCCCATCGTCGGCACGAACGCCGTGCGGTTCTGTCCGCGCAGCTGGTCGCGCAGTTCCTGGATCGAGCTGATGACTTTCATGATCGGGTAGCGGGTTCCTCGCGCAGGCGCGCGTTGACGCCGCGGCAGCGGCGTCGGGGTCGAAGCGGAGAACGCCGGCGCGCGGGCGGCGCATCGGACGTCGGCGGATTGTAGAGGATTTGGCCGCGCGACGCATCGATAAAAGAACGATCGTTCACTTTATAGTGGGGCGTGCCGGACACCCGCCGGACGGCCGTCCGCCGCGGCGAAGCCGCGAGCGTCGGGATGAACCGCGGAGCGGGGAAACGGCTGAGGGAAGACCTTACGCGGGCAGGTACGCGAGGCGCACGTAGATCGGCGCGAACGGCTCGGCCTGCGTGATTTCGAGCAGCGATTCGCGCGCGAGTTCGAGCATCGCGATGAAATTCACGACGACGACCGGTACGCCGCGCGACGTGTCGAACAGGTCGGCGAACTCCATGAAGCGCGCGTTCTGCAGCCGGCGCAGGATCAGGCTCATGTGTTCGCGCACCGACAGCTCCTCGCGGGAGATCTTGTGGTGCTGCACGAGCTTCGCGCGCTTGAGCACATCGGCCCACGCGGCGCGCAAGTCGTCCGAATTCACGTCGGGAAAGCGCGGCGTGACGCTTTGCTCGATGTACACCTCGGCGCGCAGGAAATCACGGCCGAGCTGCGGCAACTGATCGAGCCGCTGCGCGGCGAGCTTCATCTGCTCGTATTCGAGCAGCCGGCGCACGAGTTCGGCGCGCGGATCCTCGGCTTCCTCGCCGGTGTCGGCCTTCTTCACCGGCAGCAGCATCCGCGACTTGATCTCGATCAGCATCGCGGCCATCAGCAGGTACTCGGCCGCGAGCTCGAGGTTCGACGCGCGGATCTGGTCGACGTAGCCCAGATATTGCGCGGTGACCTGCGCCATCGGGATGTCGAGCACGTTGAAGTTCTGCTTGCGGATCAGGTACAGCAGCAGGTCCAGCGGGCCTTCGAACGTTTCGAGGAACACCTCGAGCGCGTCGGGCGGGATGTAGAGATCCTGCGGCAGCTTGAAGAGCGGCTCGCCGTACAGGCGAGCGAACGCCGCGACACCGTCGACCGTGTCGGGCGTCGAATCGGCGCCCGCGGGCGCGGCGATCGCGTCGTCCTGCCGGGCGGCGCTGGCCTCGTCGGCGGCGCTCACGTCGTCAGAAGTTCTGGTAGTAGACGTACGACGTTTGCTTCACGCGCGATTCCTGCTGCTCGGCGCGCTCTTCGAGATCGATCGGCTGCTTGTCCCACAGAAGGGAACGGCCCTTGCGCTGCTCTTCCTCGAGCGTCGGCTTCTGCTGCTTGAGCTGGTTCAGGAACTGCGTGACGTCGGACTGGTACGGCATGGCTGGATCTTCCGTTTCGGGCGGCGCACGGTGCGCCGGATTCGCGATGGCGGGATTTTACCGCATCGCGGGGAACAGCCGGCGCCAATCGCGCGTCGAATCCGCGGGCCGGTACCGGCGGACACCGTGCGGCGGCCCTTCCGGCGCCTTGGCA
>NZ_BCPP01000209.1:0-8308 GCF_016586125.1 Burkholderia sp. E168m23 | reverse complement strand
TGGCGGCTGCCACGCTTTTTTTTCGTCCATGCGGCCCGGCCGCCGCGTCCGTTACGCGTTGCGTTGCGAGACCGGGGTTTCCGGCGTCGGATAGCCGGCTTCGCGGAACGTCTCGAGGATCACGCGATTGGTGTCGCAGTACACCTGCCAGTAGTTTTCCGGCTGAGTCGACGGGCGCACGAACAGCAGCGGGCCTTCCGGCGTGAACTGCAGCACGCCGACGTCCGGCGCCGGCACTTTCAGCACGTTCGGCACCAGCTGGATCTGCGCCTTCAGGCGGTTGATCGCATCGGCCGCGTCGACGCTGTGCGCGATCTTCGCGGTCAGGTCGACGCGGCGATGTGGCGTCGCGCTGTAGTTCGCGATGTTGTCCGAGAAGATCTTGTTGTTGCCGACGATCGTCACGATGTTGTCGGCGGTGATGATCGTCGTGCCGAACAGCCCGAGCTCCTTCACCGTGCCCGTGACGCCGCCTGCGCTGATCACGTCGCCGATCTTGAACGGGCGCAGCACCTGCATGAACACGCCGGCGGCGAAATGCGCGAGCAGGCCGCCCCAGGCGGTGCCGATCGCGAGGCCGAGGCCGGCGAGCAGTGCGGCGAACGAGGTGGTCTGCACGCCGAAGATCTGCAGGATCGCGAGGATCAGCAGGATCGTCAGCAGCACGCCGACGACGGAAGTCAGGTAGTCGGTGAGCGTCGGGTCGACCTTGCCGCTGCGGCGAACGACCTTGCCGAGCAGGCGGGTACCGATGCGGATGGCCCAGCGGCCGACGAACCACAAGGCGATCGCGGCGAGGAGGTTGAGGCCGAAGTCGAGGCCGCGGGTCATCAGGAATTGCTGGGCGGTGGCGAGATCGATCATGCGTTCTCCGAAGTCAAGGGTAAAGGGGCGGCGCATGCACCGGAATGGGAGGCGCTTTTATAACCTGACCTGGGAGGGGCGGGCAACCGGGCTGACATTGGTTGACGTAGTGAAAAACGGGCAGGACGCCTGTGCGTGCTGCCCGTCTGGCGCATCGGATCGACGCCGGTTGCGGCGCGCGACCCCGAAGTTGCGGTGTTTACTTCGCTGCGCGTCCGTAGGTGTCCTCGAAGCGGACGATGTCGTCCTCGCCGAGATACGCGCCCGACTGGACCTCGATCAGTTCGAGCGGGATCTTGCCGGGGTTCGTCAAACGGTGGGTCGCGCCGAGCGGGATGTAGGTCGACTGGTTTTCGGTCAGCATGATCTCCTTGTCGCCGTTCGTGACCATCGCCGTGCCCTTCACGACGATCCAGTGTTCGGCGCGATGGTGGTGCATCTGCAGGCTCAGCTGTGCGCCCGGGTTCACGATGATGCGCTTGACCTGGAAGCGATCGCCCTGGTCGATGCCTTCGTACGAGCCCCATGGGCGCACGACACGGCGGTGCGTGACCGATTCGTGGCGGCCGGACGCGTTTAGCCATTCGACGATTTTCTTGACGTCCTGGGCTTTGTCGCGATGCGCGACGAGCACGGCGTCGGCGGTTTCCACGATCACGATGTTGTCGAGGCCGAGGGCGGCGACCATCCGGTGTTCGGCGCGGATGTACGAGTTCTTTACCGAGTCCGTGAAGATGTCGCCGATCAGCGCGTTGCCTTGTTCGTCCGCTTCTGCAATGTCAGCAAGCGCGCTCCACGATCCGATGTCGTTCCAGCCGAGGTCCGCCGCCGCGACGACGGCGGCGCGTTCGGTCTTCTCCATCACCGCGTAGTCGATCGAGACGTTCGGGCAGGCGGCGAACACGTCTGCGTCGAGGCGGACGAAGTCGTTGTCGCGCTTGGCGGATTCGAATGCGAGTTCTGCATGGCGGGCGATTTCCGGTGCATGGCGATGCAGTTCCTCCATGTACGTGGACGCCTTCAGCATGAACATGCCGCTGTTCCAGTAGTAGTTGCCGTCGCTGAGGAAGCGTTCGGCCGTCGGTGCGTCGGGTTTTTCGACGAATGCGTCGACTTTGTAGACCTGCTTGCCGTCCGCGATGGCTTGGCCGCGACGGATATAGCCGAAGCCGGTGTGCGCTTCCGTCGGCGTGATACCGAACGTGACCAGGTGCTGGTCTGTTGCGATGGCCGCTGCCTCAGTGGCTGCGGCGATGAATGCCGGTTCGTTCAGGATGACGTGGTCGGACGGCAATACGAGTAGTAGCGCGTCGGGCGATTCGTGCAAGGCAAGCAGCGCGGCGATCGCGATTGCGGGCGCGGTGTTGCGGCCGACTGGTTCGAGCACGATCGATGACGGCGTGATGTTGACCTGTCGGAGTTGTTCCGCGACGAGGAAGCGTTGGTCGTTGTTGGTGACGACGATGGGAGCTGCAGCATCGGGAATATGCTGAAGGCGGCCGGCCGTCTGCTGGACGAGCGTCTGGTCGCCTGTCAGCTTCAGGTATTGCTTCGGATAGCCGCCTCGCGACATGGGCCAAAGGCGGGTGCCGCTGCCGCCGCACAGGATTACCGGGTAGATGTTCATGCATTGCCTCAGATTGAAAAGCGCTTAGTGCCGGCGATTAGAGACGCGCGCCGACTGTTCTTGACTACCTAAAATAGGCCAATTCGTACAAGGTTTAGTCCGTAAAGTTGTCGTCATCCAAGTTATTTTTTTGTCTGCTTTGCCATGCTGCATAGCGGAGTGCATTGCATGTCCAACGCAGTGCTTTGAGCAGCGGGCGTGTACGACTGCCCTGGATCTTTTCGAGTGGTCGTGCAGCGTGGTGTGCCAGCTGACGGACGACTGCTTCCGGCGTAGTAAAGATGCCGAGCTTCCAGTCCCAATACACGGGGTACCGTAATAGGGCTCCCGCCACTAGCATATCGAGTGTCAGCTGGCGTTTGCGCCAGGGTTGCACCAGCATGTCATGCGTTAAGCCCCAGCCAGCGTAAAAGGGTAACCCGTAAGTGAAGACAGCCTTGTTTCGCAGTAGCGCATCGAATCCTGAAAGTGATGAAAGAGTGTGAATTTCATCCGCTGTTTCGATAAGTGACAGCAAGTCGGCGTCACTGTCAATCACGTCAGCTAGTCCCGACGCATCGATGACACCTGTGCGATTTCCGGACAGCACGTCTGGATGAGGCTTATAAACGATAAACGCGTGAGGCCGACGGGCGCGGACCTCGCGCAATAGCGCATCGGTCGTGCCAAGCGCCTGCGTGCCGAGTCGGATGGATGCATCGTCGGCAACCTGGCCTGGAACCAGCACAACTCGCCTGTTGGATGGTGCTTGCCACGTAGGGGCGCGGCGGCCCAGATTGTATTTGGTGATGCCGAATTGAACGAGTTGTTCCCGCAGTGCCGCCGCCCGCGCAAGTTCGGCGTCGCTGAATTCGGTCTCGTTGAGTAGTACGGTCAGATCGCTTGGCTGTCGGGCGTCGAAATATAGACCGCGTCGGTCAAGTACCTGACTATACGGTGCACTCATGTCGGAGCCGAGTCCAAGCGAATGAATGAATCCGTCCTCGATGCGTATACGCGGGACGTTTGGTGCGATGTCCTCAGCAGGCCGTGCGCCCCATAACGCTGCACATTCACCGGTTCGCACACTATCCAGCTCATGCGTCCATCGAAGCCTGCCGCCGCCTGCGGTGAGAAAGGGAGTTGCGAACGCGCGTTTCCAGCGCTGAAAGCGAATCGCGACGACTGATTGAAGATCAGTGAACCGCTGAGCAACTTCATGTTGCAGTTCAATGCTGTCTAATACGGATTCAAGTGGTCCGTGAGCGAGGGTCAATGGATCCAGATAATGGACAAAACGCAGAAAGACTACATCAAACAAGGCGGCGAGCGTCGGTTGCGCGCGTCGGCCCGGCAATACAGTATGGTCGTGCGTCAGGCCCCAGCCAGCGTAATACGGGGTTCCAAACACATGAGTTGGAACTTCGGCGAGCAATCCACAAATGCCTTCGGATGCTCCGATAACGAAAACGCTATCGACGTGGCGAAGTGCTTCAGCCAGCGAGTATGGTGGAATCAGTAGGCGGGTGTTGTCCGGCAACGAGGCGGATTCGGATAGCCATGGACCCGAGCCAGGATCGCCGCTGCGGATCAGCCAGAACTCCGCGTCAGGGTGAGCGGCGCGTGCCGCTTGGATCATTGACGCAAAGGCATCGATTCGCGCTGTCGCCGACGCGTGAATATTCGTCGCCGACGTGTGCCGTTCGTCAATGAGGAGTACGCGAGATGAGTAGTGCCGTGTTTCAAGCGAAACGGGAAGACGTTTGTTGCGACCACATAGATGAAGCGCGTCTGTGCTTAGCACGCGTGTCATTAATTGAATGATTCCAGGCTTTTTGCCGGCCGACGGATCGGCCAATAATGCCTGATCGAGTGCGGTGACGAGTGCGTGTGGTCCGCACGCATCAGATGGCAAGCTGAACCACGAACGTAGCGGAGTGCGGGGTATGGCAGGCGCTGCAATGGGGCCGGGCCACGCACATTGCGTTGCGATTCTTACTGTACTGGCGATGCGCAGCGCGACACGGCCGCTCCAGTGGTCGAGCCATACACAGTTCGAACGTTGCGAGAGTACACTCGCAAGGCGCGACCCTGGGGTTACACTGCGTACATCGAATGAACGCGCCGCGGTATGGTTCATGAATTACTGTAGCGAAACAATGAAGCGATCGACTGCGTCAAAATGTGAGGTCCATGTGGGGGCACGGAAGTGCGCGATGCGCTCAATCTGGGCGTTGCGTTTTGCGCTATTCGCTTGAGAGTACGCTTGAATGCGCTCAAGCCATGCAGGGCCGTTCAGCGGATCGAGATAATCCGGCACGTCTGCCGCGATTTCGCGAAATACATCGAGATCGCTTGCCAAAACGGGGATGCGCGACTCAAGGGCTTCGACGAGCGGCATACCGTAGCCTTCTACGAACGACGGGAAAAGCAGAGCGCGCGCGTGTTGTAGCCAGGCGTGTAACTCGTCGTCTGAACAGTTAGACCGTTCGATGACGACCCCCTTCAACGGGGCGCTACGCTCGAGCATGTCGACAACATTTTCGCACTCCCAGCCACGCCGACCGATAACAACGAGCTTCGGGGCTTGGCTGCCGAGCTGCTCGACAAGTCGACGCCACACGTGCAGCATGAACCAGTGATTCTTACGCGGCTCAATCGTGCCAAGCATGACGAAGTACGGGGTCGCGAGTGGCGCGGCGAGCGCCGGTTGCGGTTCGGTGCCGCTGGCGAGTGGTGCGACGACACTCGGC
Organism: Burkholderia sp. E168m23; assembly: GCF_016586125.1. Lineage (NCBI taxonomy): Bacteria > Pseudomonadati > Pseudomonadota > Betaproteobacteria > Burkholderiales > Burkholderiaceae > Burkholderia > Burkholderia sp. E168m23. Next base: position 3,085 of record NZ_BCPP01000209.1, on the reverse strand, counting down.
GGAAGAGGGATTCCAGCCTTTTGCGCCTCGATGGCGAGAGCGTCAAGTGTTCCCTGCGAGTTCGCAATAAGCCCGTCAGCGTGACGTAGTGCCGTATGGATTCGCTTGCGATGGGTGGTGTCGACACCTGGGCGACTATATTCCGCATGCGTCAGCGGAATTAGATCATGGACCATGAATATCGCGCGCCCGTTTCCTTTTTGCATTGTCCTGTAGTAGCGCGGAAACTCCATGCCGGTATGACTCGTATGCAGTAGCGTCGAATTCCCCTGGGGCGCACTACGCATCCCATTGAGCCAAGCGCGTGCCAGCAGGGCGATGATCGAACGCCGTTCTGGACGCTGCGACAGCAACATTGCAAACGTTTCCTGCGAGTCGCGTTCTGTTAGCGTTACAGAGAAGCCATGTTTGCTCAGGACACAGCGAGCTCGATCACCATATCGGCGAATATACGCAAGGCCAACGCGGTCGACACCCGTTGGCAGTAGGCCCTCATAGCATCTGCGTGTCAATCGTGTGACGTCTAGGAGGATTTGTGTCACGAAGAAGCAATCGGTCAATGAATGAGGGCGCGAACTGAATCCAGACACGGAGGAGCGGACAGCTGGATCATCAATTAAGAGCTGCGCGTGCGGCCTGTTTGATTTCAGGGTGGTTGGAGGCAAATAATACCGAAATATTCTATTGCATCTTCGGACGTGCGACAATTTCTGCCTTTGCCAAATTCTGGGCCCAACGATACATGTTACGTTTGCCTCGCAGCGCTTCTTGTACCGCGCTTTCCATTTGTACGGTTTTGCTTGTCGGCTGCTCCAGCATTCCCACGTCAGGCCCGAGCCGTTCCCAGATCGTTGCGGCCTCCGATCAAGCTCCCGATCCGGAGAATCCGCCTCGTGTTCAGGTCGTTGACGTGACAGACAAGGTCGCGCGTCAACTGTTTGCTGAACGCAAGCGCGGGGATTTTTCCTCTCTGCTCGGAAATGACTTGCGTTTCCGCCAGCAGCTCGGGGTGGGCGATACGATCGAGGTATCGATATGGGAAGCTCCACCCGCGACGCTGTTCGGCGTTGCGCAAACGGGGGATTCGAAAGCCGGCTCGACCAACGCGAGGGTGACAGTTCTGCCGGATCAGGTCATTGATGGGGATGGCACAATTAACATCCCATTTGCCGGCCAAATCAAAGCCGTCGGGCGAACGCCGGCGGAGCTGCAGCGCGCCATTGCGGCGCGTCTGAAAAATATCGCCCATGATCCGCAGGTGCTTGTCAAGCTCTCGCACAACGCGACGTCCTATGTAACGGTTGTAGGCGATGTAGTTAAGAACGATCGCATGCCATTGTCGGCCCGAGGTGAGCGAGTACTCGATGCTCTCGCCGCTGCAGGCGGTGTCCGCCAGCCTGTCGATAAGATTACTGTCCAGGTGACGCGTGGCGACCTCGTCGCTTCGCTGCCACTTGAGTCGGTGATTCGCGATCCGCGGCAAAATGTGCCTCTGCGCGCCGGGGATGTTGTGACAGCGTTGTTCCAACCATATAGTTTCACGGCATTGGGTGCGACCGGCAAGAACGAGGAGATAAACTTCGAGGCGCAAGGTATTACGCTGGCCCAGGCGTTGGCGCGAGCGGGCGGTTTGCAGGACACGCGTTCGGATGCGCAAGGTGTGTTCATCTTCCGTTTCGAGGATGCGAAGGCATTGCCATGGCCCAACTCGCCAGCTCAGACGACGGTAGAAGGTAAGGTGCCGGTTGTCTATCGAATGAACCTGCGAGATCCGAACGCATTCTTCGTTGCTCAGAACTTTATGATGGACAACAAGGACTTGCTATACGTGTCGAATTCTGCGGTTACTGAGTTACAAAAATTTCTGAATTTGGTGTTTTCTGTTGCCTATCCGGTCACAACTAGTATCCAGACCTATAGATAAGGCAAGATGTGTCCGGGCGGTACTTATCGTCCGGACCTCTGCCCCGTAGTTTGATCAGGTCTGAGGCCGACGCACAGTGCAGAGCTATCATGCCCACCTTCAGTTGAATCCATAGTATTACGGCGGTGCGACAATATTTTCGTCGTGCGCACTATCCACTCAGAGTGGGAAGCACACCGGCTTCGAGTTCACGGTCAGATGATTACTTCTTACGCACAAAATTTCGAAGACGTAATGTTGTGGCGCGCGCTGAAGCATATCGAGCGCGGCTTCTATATTGATATCGGGGCGCAAGATCCGCTTATAGATTCCGTCAGTCTTCTTTTCTATGAACAGGGCTGGCGCGGTATGCACGTCGAACCGACGCCATACTACGCGGAAGCGTTAAGGCGGGGGCGACCGGACGAAACGGTGCTGCAGGCTGCCGTCGGCAGGGAGTCCACAGCGTTGCGATTCTACGAGATTCCGGGGACGGGTATCTCTACTGCGGACGAGAAGATTGTTAAGCAACATAGGGCGCGCGGGTTTCAGGACCGGGAAATTGTGGTGCCGTGTGTGACGCTCGCATCGGTGTTTGAGATGACGGGTGACAAAGACATTCATTGGCTCAAGATTGATGTCGAAGGGTTCGAGCGGCAAGTGCTTGACAGTTGGGGGGAGAGCACGGCCCGTCCGTGGATCGTGGTGGTCGAGAGTACGCTGCCGCTCACGCAGATAGACTGTCACGACGAGTGGGAGTCCGTACTTGACAGGCGCGGGTACAGTGCCGTTTATTTCGACGGGCTGAATAGGTACTACGTCGCTGACGAGCATCAGGAGCTCAAGCAAGCATTCGCAGTGCCACCGAACGTTTTTGACGATTTCGCACTCGGAGGTGAAGCGAGTGCACCGTTTCATCGCCAAATTGTCGAGCGCGACAACGCGGAGCTTGAGGCGACTAGGAAAGAGTTACGCCAGCGGGACGAAGATAGTGAGGCCCGCATCCGTGATTTGCTACGCGAGGTCGAATCTCTTAATCAGCGTGATAGGGAAAGGCAACTAGCTGCGAGGGACGAGCTGCTGGCGCTAGAGCGGAAATTGCGCGAGCGAGAATGCCTGTGGGGCGAACGTAACCGGGAACAGGCAGACGAACTTTCCAAAATCCGGACAGAGTTTGCGACT
>NZ_BCPP01000208.1:0-8314 GCF_016586125.1 Burkholderia sp. E168m23 | reverse complement strand
CGCGTTCGCCGCGCCGCCGGCCGGCTCATCGAAGGCCGCCCCGTTCGAAATCACCCTCAGCGACGCCGAATGGCATCGTCGGCTCACGCCCGCCCAATACACGGTCCTGCGCGAAGCCGGCACCGAACGGCCGTTCACCAGCCCGCTGAACGACGAGCACCGGCACGGCACGTTCGCGTGCGCCGGCTGCGACCTCGCGCTGTTCTCGTCGGCCACCAAATTCGACAGCCATACGGGCTGGCCGAGCTTCTGGAAACCGCTCGATCACGCGGTCGGCACCGATACCGACGCGTCGTTCGGAATGGTCCGCACCGAAGTGCACTGCCGCCGCTGCGGCGGCCATCTCGGCCACGTGTTCGACGACGGCCCGGCGCCGACCGGCCTGCGCTACTGCATGAACGGCCTGGCGCTCGCCTTCCACCCGGCCGCCGCCTGATCCGGCCCCGCTCCCGACCGACTGGAGAACGCATCATGCTGCTCATCGTCCTTGCCTATCTCGGCGGCGTGCTCACGATCCTGAGCCCGTGCATCCTGCCCGTGCTGCCGTTCGTATTCGCGCGCGCCGACCAGCCGTTCGTGCGCACCGGCCTGCCGCTGCTCGCCGGCATGGCGCTCACGTTCGCCGTCGTCGCGACGCTCGCCGCCGTCGGCGGCGGCTGGGTCGCGCAGGCCAATCAGGCCGGCCGCTGGATCGCGATCGTGCTGCTCGCGGTATTCGGCCTGACGCTGCTGATGCCACGCTTCGCGGAACACCTGACGCGTCCGCTCGTGGCCGCCGGCAACCGGCTCACCGGGTTCGCGCAACGCGACGGCCGTGCGGCCGGCCCGGCGTCGTCGCTGCTGCTCGGCGTCGCGACGGGCCTGCTGTGGGCGCCCTGCGCGGGCCCGATCCTCGGCCTCGTGCTGACCGGCGCCGCGCTGCGCGGCGCGAGCGTCGGCACGACGCTGCTGCTCGTCGCGTATGCGGCCGGCGCGGCGACCTCGCTCGGCGTCGCGCTCGTGATCGGCGGCAAGGTGTTCGCCGCGATGAAGCGCTCGCTCGGCGCCGGCGAATGGATCCGGCGCGGGATCGGCGCGGCGCTGCTGGCCGGCGTCGGCGCGATCGCGCTCGGCCTCGACACGGGCGCCCTCGCGCAACTGTCGACCGTCACCACGGGCGGGCTCGAAACGAAGCTCGTCGACCGCCTCGGCGGGCGCTCGAACGGCGCGCCGGCGGCAACGGCCGCACCCGGTGCCACCGACAACGCGGCGGGCGGCGCGATGATGGCTGCCGCCGCGGATGGCGCGCAGGCCGGCGAAGGTGCGATGGCCGGCAGCGCGATGATGCGTGCGGTCGGCGCGACCCCGTCCGCGCTGCCCGTCGAAGGCACGCTGCCGTCGCTCGACGGCGCGGTGCAGTGGCTGAACTCGCCGCCGCTGACGGCGGCCGGGCTGCGCGGCAAGGTCGTGCTGGTCGATTTCTGGACGTATTCGTGCATCAACTGCCTGCGCACGCTGCCGTACACGACCGCCTGGGCACGCAAGTACGCGCCGTACGGGCTCGTCGTGATCGGCGTGCACGCGCCGGAGTTCGCGTTCGAGCGCGACATCGGCAACGTGAAGAAAGCCGTGCACGATCTCGGCATCGACTACCCGGTCGCGATCGACAACGGCTATTCGATCTGGCGCGCGTTCAACAACGAATACTGGCCCGCGCACTACTTCATCGACGCACAGGGACGGGTCCGCCATCACCACTTCGGCGAAGGCGAATATGTGCAGTCCGAACGCGCAATCCAGTCGCTGCTCGCCGAAGCCGGTCATCCGGACGCGCTGAACGTGCCGCTCGGGCTCGCCGGCGCCCCTGCGAAAGGTGCGCTCGCGGCGGCCGACAGCGCGGACGCCCGTTCGCCCGAGACCTACGTCGGCTATGCCCGTGCGGAAAGCTTCGCGTCGCCGGGCGGCGTCGTGCGCGATGCGGCGCACCGCTACGACGCGCCGGCCCAGCCGGATCTCAACGGCTGGGGCCTCGCCGGCACGTGGAGCGTCGGCGCCGAACGCGCGGCACTCGCCGCGCCGGATGGCCGGATCGTCTACCGCTTCCATGCACGCGATCTGCATCTCGTGCTCGGCCCGGGCGCGAACGGCCGGCCCGTGCGCTTTCGCGTGACGCTCGACGGCACGGCGCCCGGCGCCGCGCATGGCGCCGACGTCGACGCGCAAGGCTACGGCACCGTCACCGGCCAGCGCCTGTACCAGCTCGTCCGCCAACCCGGCGCGATCGCCGATCGCACGTTCGCGATCGAGTTCCTCGATCCGGGCGTCGATGCGTACGCCTTCACGTTCGGCTGATCGCGCGCACCGCCGCCATCCGAGCACCGTCCTTTTCAACGCATTCCGAAGGAGCAAAACATGATCCCGATCCCGACCCGCGATGCCGCCGCCCGACGGCGCGCGGTCATGCTGCGCCGCATCGGCGCCATCGCCGTCGCGGCGGCGGCCGTATTCGGCTACCAGCGCATCGTCAATTCCGCCGAGCCGATGCGCACCGTGCCCGCAGCAACACTCGACGAAACGCCTGGCGCGTCGCACGACGAAACGGCCGTGCTCGCCGGCGGCTGCTTCTGGGGCGTACAGGGCGTGTTCGAACACGTGAAGGGCGTGAAGCAGGTCACCGCCGGCTATGCGGGTGGCGCGTCCGAAACCGCGCACTACGCGCTCGTCGGCTCGGGGCTGACGGGGCATGCGGAATCGGTGCGGATCGTCTACGACCCGACGCAGATCACGTACGGCCGGCTGCTGCAGGTGTTCTTCTCGGTCGCGCACGACCCGACCCAACTGAACCGGCAAGGCCCCGACGAGGGCTCGCAGTACCGCTCCGCGATCTTCCCGACCACCGCGCAGCAGCGCGCGGTCGCGACCGCGTACATCGCCCAGCTCGGCAGCGCGCATGTGTTTCCGGCGCCCGTCGTTACGCGTGTCGAAGCCTACAAGGGCTTCTATCCGGCCGAGGCCTATCATCAGAACTACCTCGAGCTGCATCCCGATGCGCCGTACATCGCGTTCAACGACCTGCCGAAGGTCGCCGGGCTGAAGCAGTACTTCCCGGCGCTGTACCGTACCGACCCGGTGCTGTGGCGCGAAGCGCGCTCGTGAGCCGCTGGCGAGCGTCCGCTCGCCGCATGGCGACATACCGCCCGCCGCCCAGCCGCGCCACGGCCGCCACCCATCGGCGGCGGCCTCTTTGCGCCACGTCAACGAATCGACGAACGCGATGCCGGGGCAAACCCGCATCGCATCCGCCGGGGTCGGCAACTTCGCGTAGACTTCTCCTGATCCCCGCCGCATGATGCGGCACCCGGACCACCCGCCCAGCCAGGAGGCGTCACGCATGCGCGCAGTGCCTTTGCCTGACAGCAACACCCTCGAAGAACCGTCCACCGGCGCGGTCGTGCGCGACCTGCGCCGCGTGCCCATTCATCCGGATCACTGGTATCCGCTCGCGTGGTCGCGCGAGCTCAAGCGCGGCAAGACGCTCGGCGTGCGCTTCGCCGGCGATCCGATCGTGCTCGTGCGCACCGAATCGGGCGCCGTGTATGCGCTCGAAGATCGTTGCGCGCACCGCCAGGTGCCACTGCACGCGGGCGTCGTGAGCGGCGAAACGCTGCGCTGCTGCTATCACGGCTGGACCTACGCGTGCGACAGCGGCCGTTGCGTCGACGTGCCCTACCTCGGCCGCGAGCGCTTGCCCAACGGCGTGCGCGCGTATCCGTGCCGCGAGGCGCACGGGCTGATCTTCGTGTTTCCAGGCGACGCCACGCTCGCCGAAACACGGCCGTTCCCCGCGCTCGAATCGGCGGACAACCCCGCGTACAAGACGCGCCGCTTCGGTCGCGAGGTCAAGTGCCACTATTCGTTCATGCACGAGAACCTGATGGACATGAACCATCAGTTCCTGCATCGCAAGCAGATGGGGCAGATGCGCGCTCGCTCGGTGGGCCGCCGCCGCGGCGACGACTGGGTCGAGGTCGACTACACGTTCGCGCGGATGGAAGGCAAGCAGCCGGTCGGCGAGGCGCTCGTGTTCGGCGCGAGCAAGAAGCCGGCCGACCAGTCCGACAAGAGCGTGATGACGGTGCGCACCGGCTACCCGTACCAGACGCTGCAGATTCGCTCGAGCGAAGGCACGCTCGTGATGGACCTGTGGATCGTCTACGTGCCGCTCGATGCCGAGCAGCGCACCAACCGCACGTTCGGGCTGCTGTCGATCCACAAGCCCGGCATCCCGTTCGCACTCGATCTCGCATGGCCGCTGCTCGTGTGGTTCACCGAGCGGATCTTCCGCGAGGATCGCTGGATCGTCGAACGCGAACAGGAAGCGCACGACGCCCAAGGCGCCGACTGGAACCACGAGGTGTTTCCGGTCATCAACGAGCTGCGCGACCTGCTGCGCCAGTGCGGCGCGCGCACCGTGATCCCGATTCGCGACGTGCGCGACAGCGCGTAACGCGCGGCGCGCCGCGGCGCGCGCCGCTACAGCGTGAACGCGCCCGGCAGCAATGCGCGGGCCGTCGTGATCTCGACGGCCCCTTTCAGGTTCGTGAGGATCACTTCGATGTCGGGCTTGCCGATCTCGATGATCACCTGACGACATGCGCCGCACGGCGCGATCGGTCCGTCCGTGTCGCCCACCACCGCGAGCCGCGCGAAATCCCCGGGCCGATAGCCGGCGGCGATCGCCGCGAACAGCGCCGTGCGTTCCGCGCAATTGCACAGGCCGTACGACGCGTTCTCGACGTTGCAGCCGTGGAAGACCGTCCCGTCGCGCGCCAGCAGCGCCGCGCCGACCTTGAAGCGCGAATACGGCGCATACGCGCGTTCGCGCGCCGCCTTCGCCTGTTCGATCAGTTCGTCTCGTTCCATCGTGGTGAAGCCTCCGGGAGCGCGGTCAGTCGACGCGCTGGTAAAGGGTCGGCGGCGCTTCGCCGGTCTCGCCGAGCACGTAGCCGCGGCGGATCGCATCCACCGCGTGGGCCGCGGCCGCTTCGTCGCGGGCGTGCACGAAACCCAGCGGCTCGCCGGCCTCGATGCGCTGCCCGATCTCCGCGAGCGCCGACAAGCCGACGCTGACGTCGATCGCATCCTCCGCGCGCGTGCGGCCGCCGCCGAGCGCGACCACCGCGAGCCCGAGCGCGCGGCAGTCGACCCGCTGCACCACGCCGCTCACGGGAGCCGGAACCGGCACGATCACCGCCGCCCGCGCCAGATGCCGCGCGGGCGCGTCGAGCAGGTCGGCCGGGCCGCCGAGCGCGGCGACCATGCGCGCGAAACGCTCGGCGGCCGCGCCCGAATCGAGCGCCTGCTGCAGCTTCTCGCGCGCATGGGCGGCATCGCGCGCCAGCCCGCCGGTGACGAGCAGCTCCGCCGACAGCGCCATCGTCACGTCGTGCAAACGGGCGGGACGCGACTTGCCCGTCAGGTAGTCGATCGCGCACGCCACCTCGAGCGCATTGCCCGCGCACGGCGCGAGCGACTGGTTCATGTCGGTGAGGATCGCGGTCGTCTTCATGCCGGCGCCATTGCCGACGTCGACGATGCTGCGCGCCAGTTCCGCCGATTTCTCCGCGGTCGGCATGAACGCGCCGGAGCCGACCTTGACGTCCATCACGAGCCCGTCGAGCCCCGCCGCGAGCTTCTTCGACAAGATCGACGCGGTGATCATCGCGACCGATTCGACGGTCGCCGTCACGTCGCGGATCGCATAGATGCGCTTGTCGGCCGGCGCGAGCCGCGCGGTCTGCCCGATGATCGCGACGCCGACCTCGCGCACCGTGCGGCGAAACGCATCCGTATCGGGCATCACGTCGTAACCGGGGATCGCGCTCAACTTGTCGAGCGTGCCGCCGGTATGGCCGAGCCCGCGCCCCGAGATCATCGGCACGTAGCCGCCGCACGCGGCCACCATCGGCCCGAGCATCAGCGACACGACGTCGCCGACGCCGCCCGTCGAATGCTTGTCGATCACCGGCCCGCCGAGATCGAGTGCGCGCCAGTCGAGCACGTCGCCCGAATCGCGCTGCGCGAGCGTCAGCGCGACGCGCTCGTCGGTGCTCAGGTCGTTGAAATACACGGCCATCGCGAACGCGGCCACCTGGCCCTCGGTCACGCTGCCGTCGGTCACGCCGCGCACGAACGCGGCCATGTCGTCGCGATCGAGCGGCTGCCCGTCACGCTTCCTGCGAATGAATTCCTGCGGTAGAAACATCGTTGCCTCGCTTCGATCGGAGTCGACTGTACGGTTCAATGCAGCGAGAAAAACAGGCCGGCAATCGCCGCGCTCATCAGGTTCGACAGCGTCGCGGCCGTCAGCGCGCGCAAGCCGAGCCGCGCGACGTCCGAACGGCGTTCGGGCGCGACCGCGCTGAAGCCGCCCGCGAGAATCGCGATCGACGAGAAGTTCGCGAAGCCGCACAGCGCGAACGATACGATCGCGAGCGTCTTCGGGTCGAGCACCTGCAGGCCGGCCGCCGCCGCGTGCGCGCCACCCTTCAGGTACGGCGACAGGTCGCCGTACGCGACGAATTCGTTGAAGATCAGTTTCTCGCCGATGAAGTTGCCGGCCAGCGTCGCATCGTGCCACGGCACGCCGATGATCCATGCGAGCGGCGCGAACAGATGGCCGATGATACCGACCAGCGTTACCTGCGGAAAGCCCGCGAACGCGGCCGCGCCGCCGACGATCAGGTTCATCAGCGCGATGAGCCCGACGAACGCGATCAGCATCGCGCCGACGTTGATCGCGATGCGCAGGCCGACCGATGCACCGGAGGCGGCCGCCTCGATCACGTTGGCGGCGCGCTTGTCGTCGAAATCGAGGCCATCGACCACCACGCGGCTCGGCTCGACGGTCGGAAACAGCAGCTTGCCGAACAGCAGCCCGCCCGGCACCGCCATGAACGACGCGGCGAGCAGGTACTCCATCTTCACGCCGAGGCCGGCATAGCCGACCAGCACCGAGCCCGCGACCGACGCCATCCCGCTCGCCATCACCGTGAAGATCTCGGCGCTCGTCATGTTGCGCACGAACGGCTTCACGAGCGCGGGCATCTCGCTCTGCCCGAGGAAGATCGTCGCGACGGCCGAGCATGCCTCGATGCGACTCACGCCGAGCACCTTCGCCAACCCCGCGCCGAGGATCGCGACGATCCACTTCATCACGCCGATGTAGTACAGCACCGAGATCAGCGCGGTGACGAAGATGATCATCGGCAGCACGCGCAGGCCGAACACGAACCCGCCGTCGCCGAACAACTGGAACATGCGCGCGTCGACCAGCCCGCCGAACACGAACGCGATGCCGTGATTGCCCATGTCGAGCACGCGATTGACGCCGTTCGCGGCCCCGGCCAGCGCCGCGCGGCCCGACGGCACGAACAGCACGAGCGCACCGATCGCGAACTGCGTGAGCAGCGCGGCGATCATGGTCCGCGCGCTGACCGCACGACGGTTGTTCGACAGCAGATACGCGACCAGCAACAGAAACAGCATGCCGAGGAGACTGCGCAGAATATCCACCTTGTGCTCCTTTCTCACTATTTGAACTGTCCGGCGGGCGGCCCGTGCCCGCGACCCGTGCGATCGGGTTGGTGGATGTTACTCGCTCGATATGCGCGCCGGCAACGTCGCCAAAATCGCCGCGGCCAATGGCATCGATCGTTTCTTTTTTCGTGCCTCGACGACTTGATCAGTTGTTCTATCTACCCTGCGAAAACGCGCGCGGGGCGCGCCGTTCGAACGGACACGCCCCGCATGACCTGCGTCGTTCAACCGGCGCGTTCGACCGGATGCGGCTCGCGCAGCCGGTTCGCGATCCGCGCGGCCTCGTAGTAGCCCGCGCCCGGCGGGCGCTTGAGGTAGCGGCCCGCGCCGCGCACCGCGCGCAATTCGCCGTCGGCCCATGCGAGTGCGCCGCGCGTGAGCGTGTGCGTCGCGACGCCCTGCACCGTCATCCCCTCGAACACGTTGAAGTCGACCTGCTGGTGATGGGTCTTCACCGAGATCGTCTTCGTCGCGGCCGGGTCCCACACGACGAGGTCGGCATCGGCGCCAACCTGCACGGCGCCCTTGCGCGGATACAGGTTGAAGATCTGTGCGGCATTGGTCGACGTGATCCGCACGAACTCGTTCGGCGTGATGCGGCCGTGATTCACGCCGTGGTGCCACAGCACCGACATGCGATCCTCGACACCGCCGCAGCCGTTCGGGATCTTCGTGAAATCCTCGCGGCCCATCGCCTTCTGCGACGCGCAGAATACGCAGTGATCGGTCGCGGTCG